>JAZADA010000343.1:0-2975 GCA_036124135.1 Planctomycetota bacterium
ACATCATCAATACGCAAGATTTCGCAGATGACCTGGGTAATAATCATGAGTAATCATCCAGCCAAAAAGTGTGAGTAGAAAAAGGGGACCCGGATCACCGCAATCCCTAACCGCGGCCCACGTACAGTTGTTCGTGTGGCAGGACGATCGATTCCAGCATTTCCACGTGGGGAGGAAGGGAGGCCATCAACAGTGCCACCTCGGCAATATCGTCGACACCGATCATCGGCTCCTGGTCTGCCACGGCCTCACTGGCATCGCGACGCTCGGTGAGAATGTTACCGGGATGCAGGCATCCACAGGTAATGCCGTGCTCACGACCTTCCAACGCAGTCACCTGGGTGAGTCCCCACAAGCCATGTTTTGAAGTGGAGTAGGGTGCAGAATTGAAGCGAACTCGCTGGGCCGAGATCGAGCCGATGTTAATGATTCGTCCACCGCCCTGGCCTTTCATGATTTGCATGGCGGCACGTGTACACAAGAACGGACCTCGCAGGTTGGTGTTGATGACATGGTCCCAGTCCTCGGTAGCCAGTTCGTCGAGAGGACCGCCATTGAATGCGCCTGCGTTGTTGACGAGCAGGTCGAGTCGATCAAACGATTGTTGCCAGTGGGCAAACATGGCATTCACATCCTCCTCGCTACCGACGTCTCCCGCCTGGACTTCTACCCGTACTCCCAGGGCAGCAACTTCCTTGGCCGTACTGGCCAGGCTTTCTTCCCCCCGGGCTGACAGGAGTAGATCAGCTCCTTCACGAGCGAAGGCCAATGCAATACCGCGGCCAATTCCCTTGCTGGCGCCGGTTACGAGGGCGATTTTACCTGCCAGTTTCCCCATTTTTCATACTCCTGAGTCTGTGCAATGAACGGTTTCACGGGCTCGCCATGACACCGTCCGGATGATGGTATAGGCAATGTCTTGTCAGCCATTGCCTGGGATACTTTCCTGTTGGCTGGCAGACGGACGATTTTGTGTCTCAATCCGGAACTGCTGGTTACGATTATGGAGGCCATAGCGACTGCTGGCAAGCTTTGCAGGCTGCAGCGGCAGGTAATCAAGAAAGCCGCCTTGTCCGGGGTAACTTCTGCTCGACATTGCCCGGGGAAACTGCCATAATAAAGCTGAATCTACCAATAACTCTCCTACATTCCCGATTGAGGTGTGGTATGCGCTTTTACAGGACGTTGACACTGGTGATGGTTCTCGCCTTGAGCTTGACGTTGGGTTGCAAGAAAAAAACGGCCTCCCAGCCTGCCAGTAGCGGTTCCGATCAGGTCGCCGATAGTGGCGCAAATGCCACGGATAGTTCAGCCGATCCAGCCTCGGCAGGAGCCGGTATGGGGATGGGTGGAGCTGGCATGGACGAGGGTATGGACGAGGGCATGGACGAGGGCATGGACGAGGGCATGGACGAGGACCTGACTGCCGGTTTCGAGGAAGGCATGGAACTGGACGAGGAAGGAATGGAAGACGAGGATCTGACGGCAGGTTTCGAAGATGGTACTGAGCTGGACGATGATGGCACGGGCGGAGACCTGGCGAGCGAGTTTGCCGGGGATGGCACGGATGACGGCACCGGTGACGGAACTACCGATCCCGCGAATTTTGGAGCGGGTGGCGGACGACGGCCCCCCCGCAAGCCAGCGACGCTGCTGGATGCTTCCAAGCAGGCATTTGCACAACGAAAAAATCGAGAGGGATTTGATTACGCCTTTGCGGCGGTCTTGCTGGACAAGAAAGCGGCCCCCGAGTTATTGGCCGAGTATCAATGGGTGTCGGGGTTGCGGCGTCCTGTCCTGGGAGTCCGGTGGGGTATCGGTGTCCAGTTTATTGGTTCCAAGGATGCCGCTAAGAATCCTTACCCGATTGGCAAGGAACAAAAGCTTCCTGAGAAGGGGTCGAGTAGAAATAGAAATCGTGGTGGCGCTGATGACCTGGGTGACCCAGGCGATCTCGACGGAGCTGCTCCAGGATTCGGAGATGATGATCTGACTGGCGGATTTCCCGGTAGCGGATCGGGCCAGGGTGGCAATTCGGAACTTGGAAAATATACCGGTGACCTGGGTAACAAGGTGATTCAACGTTTGCAGGGACGTATTGAGCGAGGATACTACGGCACAGTGCTTAAAGAGGCGCTGGCTGGTGGTGGATCTGCGGCGGGCCAGGGAAACCAGGGTGGCGGTATTGGTCCTGGTGGCTTTGGTCCTGGTGGCTTTGATCCTGCCGACGAGGGCTTGGATGAAGGATTGGATCCCGGGGATGACGGTCTCGATGGTGCAGGCTTTGCCGGACCGGGAGGTGGTGGTTTTCCCGGCTCAGGTGGTGGCCGACGTGGCGGCAGCCAGAACGTCTTGCCAGGTGTGAGCATGTTAGGTGTGGGTACCCTGGATCAATTGAGTGCCAAGGCCCAGCAGCAAAACCTGGATGTGGCAATTATTTTCGAGGTCAAGGTAGCCGTGAATTCGCGTACCAAGTTGGTTACCAACAATACCACGATCCAGTTGTATGATGTCGAGTCCGCGAAAGTCGTAAAGAAGAACAAGACGGTCTTGAATAATGTCAAGATCCAGATCAAGAATAAGACGGCCAAGGGAGATGAGGTGGACGAGATGATCGAGAAGGAGATCGATCAGATTTTCATTGCTGCAGAGGCATACCGAGTCAAGGAAATGCCTGCCCTGACCCCCGAGTTGGTGCTGAACAACCGCGTGATCCCGATGGTCAAGAAAGATTATCCGAATCCCTTGCCGGTCCTTGCCGAGTTGCGGTTCTGGCACGGTCGTAAACTGTTAACCACGGAACACCTGGTGATTGCCTGCAAGGAATTGCTGGATGAAGCCGCCGCAAACCAGTTGCTCAATGGCGATGAAAAATCACAGGCTGCTGTGGTCAAGACATGGTTGCCGGGTGGTGCAGCGGCACGCGAATCATCTTCCACGCCATTTCGTTAAGCGAGGAGTCGTTAAGCGAGGAG
>JAZADA010000344.1:0-7589 GCA_036124135.1 Planctomycetota bacterium
ACCCATGAGACGAAGTGCAGCGTCCTTGACCCACCAGGATTCATTCGGATCCTTGACCGCCTGGATCGCGAGATCAAAAACCTCGCGGGTGAAAGCGTCCGTCTTTTCAAATCGCAGGGTTTCGTAGATTGCTGCAAACATGGCACGACGCACTCGTGGATCTTTCGAGTGAAGAAACTCCATGGCCAATTCCTTCCGGACCTTGCCTCCACGTGAACGCCAACCGATATAGCCGCTGTTCACTCCCAGCACCTTGTTGGCTGCCACAAAGCGGATGTTGTGATCCTGGTGGTACATGTATCGCCTTAGCAGGTCATCACTGACATCACCCGAATCGTGAAGCCGTTGCAAGACCGGCTTGCTGGCGTCCCTGGCCAGCGTTTCACTCGTGAGATCCTGTTTCTTGCCCGTTGCATCGGCCACAGCTTCCAGCGAGAGAAAAGCGTTGTCTGCCTCGACGCCCCAGGGTTGCTTTGGCAGTTGGTATTGCCGGGAGAATTCGGTCGGTGAAGCTCCTGTAATGCGTAGGGTTTTGCGAGGAATGGTGTAGGTCAGGGCGTAAGCGGTTCCCCAGGCGCCTTTCCATTTCTCGCTGTCGTACCCGGCACCTCCGAGAATACCAAACGAACCGTCAAAGCGCCGCGACAAGTCGTAATGCCATTGGCGGTTGTCCATGAACTCACGGTATTGCTTCGGCCTTTGCTCATAGAGCAGTCCCATTGCCGGGCTGCGCCACGATTCACCGATCCCGCCACCCGTGTGACCGTGCAGCATGAAGCTGGTCGTATAAAAGCTGGTTATTGCACAAGCATCGCGGGCTTCAGCATAAACCGAGTTTTCCCCGTTGGGAGTGAGTGCAGCGGCGGCGGCCATTGCGAAAGCGAGATTGCCATTCTTGCCATTGTCAACAAAGCCAACTTCCGGGCGACCGTCGCCGTAAGGATTGTGGCCGCGACCTGAATAACGATAGAAGTGAACCAGCGCGCCAAGCAATGCATGATCAGGAACGTTTACGCCGCACTCCTTGGCCAGCAGCAGGAAAGTGAGTACCGCTGTTCCCCCCGCGTTGAGATGCCCATTGCCATAGGTGACACTCGGTACGCCACCCCGCCCTGCCCAACCATCCAGGTACTGTGCCTTGACGGCGTTATTGACCCACTTCTGGATACCGGGAAGGACTTCCTGATCACCCGTGCGCAGGTAATACTCGCACAGGGGAATGCCACCGTAGCCGAGATGCCAGGCGTACTTATGAGGACGATCGGCAATGCTTCTCGCCCATTGCCGTACGGGTTCGAGATCTTTCTCCTCTCCAGTCGAGAGCAGGAATAGCATTCCAATATCAGCAAATCCTTTAGGGGAATCTGGTTGGGAGAGGTAGTCCGCAAAATTACGTACGATCTTCTCTGACTTGCGGCAATTGAGTGGCCACGTTTTGCTGTAAGCGCCAAGCACGGGAATGTTGACGATGACATCTTCAGCTTCACCCTTAATCGTGAATCGCAGGATACCATTGCTCGCCTCGGCCGCAGCCAGGATTTGGCCAAGTTGGATACGAGGGTCAATGTCTGTAAGTTCCTGGCGATTGATTGATTGAATAATCTGCCCTGCTTTTAGCTTTCCAGTCCTGGCGGCAGGTGAGCCTTCCTCGATATGACTGATCCGCATCGTGAACGCAGGTTGAATCAAGTCGATCCCCATGCCGATGGGGCCCAGTCGCTTGATGTTGGTCAACGATTTTGTTTCGCCTGGTCGAGTGGAAAACACTCCGTCGGGATTGCTGTAAAAGGACTGGGCCTCGGTGGTCTCGATTCCACAAGCAAGGACCATCATGATGGTGAGTATGAGTTTTGTTGTCATGTTGCCTGGATGCGTAAAGTTGTGGTGGTGAGTTAACGGATAATGAAGCAAGTCAGTGAATTACCTGACCTTCTTGGCCATCTCGGTAGCAATATTTTTCAAGCTCTTGGGCCAGGAGGTGAACATGATCTTGTGACTGCCGGAAATATTGGGTGCCGTGATACCTTCGACCAGTGAACTGGCTGGCTGGGCGTACAGGAAAGGTACCTTGTCCAGGCCGTAGGTGTCAGCCAGGCTCTTGGCGTAGAACTCCAGTTCAGCCGCATAGTTGGCGGGTGTATAGCCAATGTTGTTCTCCGAGGGAATCCAGATCACGCCAGCAACAGCCATCGGAGTCATCGGACTGACGCACCAGTTGTAAGCATAAGTTGGAATCATATCGGAGCGGATGGTACTGCTTTTACCAGCCTCTGGAAAAGCTGGGCCGGCAAGCGGTGCTGCGCTGGAGAAATCTGCGCCTTGCTGATCAGCAGTGATGATTGTTTTGACAAACGACTCCACTTCCTTGATATGACGGTCGGCAGACTTTTTTGCAATGCTCGTGTTGGGGTACTGCATAAATAATTCGTTGAGGCGAGCTCGAAAAGCTGGCTGATCAATATCCTTGACGCCGTTGAAAGAAGTCCACGAAAGAGGGGATGCCATTTGTCGTGCGCTTCCACCGTGCCCGGAAGACATGGTAATGAACCCTTGTGGAATTCCCTGGCGGCCCAGCGTTTTCGCGAAATGATAGGCGAACATCGTCACGTCCTGGTCGGCCACGCTAAAATCTGCAGCCATCCATGAGGAACGGTATCTGCCCCCGCCGGTTTCGAACTTCCGTTTGCGGGGAGTCGGAAACGAACTTGCCTTTGTCTTTCTCCGGAATTCACGAACGAGCGGCATTGCTGTTGGAATCGTGGCCTCCTTGTCGCGGCGGTTGAATGCCAATTCACCGTTGAGCAGCGTTGTCCCGGTTAAATACCAGACATCACCAACCAGGATGTTTTTTACCGTTCTACTGAAACCATGAGTCGATTTCACTGACAGGGTTTTCGGGTCTGTTGAAACCTCGAAGGGAGGGAATTCGACTGACCATTGCTGCAGGTCGTTCGCCACGGCCGTCCTGGTAAGATCTCCCAGGGTGACGGTTACCGTAACCCCTTTATTGGCGTGTCCCCAGATCGGGATTGGTTTGCCATGTTGAATGATGGCACCGTCTCGGAAATACTCGACTACCTGGAGGATAGGATAGTCGGGGTCGGTATATTGTGCATATTTTGCCTTCAGAGCAGCCGCTTTCTCCAGGTCGTCTTCTTCAAAGATCCATTTACCGTCGACCAGTGCAAATGGCGTTGCAGGTAACCCGGCCTTGTTATAAAGATTTGAATTTTCAGGTACCGCGTTATAGGCATATTGAACGCCAATCGGATGAGGGACGTTCTTGGAAGTGACAACCACGGTATTACCGACAATGATTGCCTCGGCAGCGTGCCACTTGGTGTCCTTGCCGCAAAGGCGGAAATGGTTCAGCTTGTCAGTGGGAGTTGGCCTGGCCGGTTCAACGAACTTGCCAGGTTCCCGGTAGTCCTTGGCCAGCCCCTTGTTCCCAACCATCAGGCCGCCAAAGAGACTTTCTTTCTCGAACGATACAATGACTTCATTCCCTTTGATCTCGTAACCACGGTAGATCGGACCGGTATAGGCGATGTCTTTGTTGTACTGTTTGGCCAGGGCCCATCTTGCTAATCGCATACCCGGATGAAGCTTGTTGTAATAGTGAATGCCCTGGGGCCTGGCCGAGTTAAGGTCAGACTGGATGACCATTCCGACGTTCTTGCGATTGTTGCGGAAAAACATGTGCTGGACCTGGCGGATATCGGCAAAGCCAACCGAGTCTGGATCGGGCGAACCATAACATTGCATTTGAGTGAAGTAGAACGGCATCTCGGGCATGCTCCAGGCATCCCTCCAGCCGTTGACCAGGGCCTCCATTCTTGCCGCGTAAATCCTTCCGTCGTTTGAGTTGCTGGTACCCTGGCACCAGATTGCACCGCGAATCGCATACGGTACCACGGGGTTGATCTTGCCGTTGAAGAATTGCGAGGGGCCTCTCCACATGCTGGCAATTCCGGGTAAGCTCGGTCGCGCTGGTATCTTGCCCCCGGAAACCGCGGCTGCGCCAGCGACCTGTTGCCAGGCTTTCAGGGCTCCGTAGTACTGGTCAAGAGCCTGGCGACCTTGCTCGGTCAGTGGATCTGCATCCCGTACCAGGTCAGTGTCTCGCTTGAGCTGGGAATGGGTTTCGATAGCCTGTCGCTGTGTAAATGCCTCGATCCTGGTATTGCTGTGAGCGCTTAGCAGGATGCCGATCGGCATGTTCAACTCTTGATGGAGTGCGTACGCGAAGGAGAGGGACAGGGCGGAGAAATTTCCCGCGTTCTTGTGTGTCTTCCAGCCACCATCGGAGGTGGCCCTTTTCTGCGGGTAGAGCGCCGACACGGTATTGATATTGATTTCCCTGATCGGGATGTCCTTTTCGGAACGGGCAATTTCCCGCGCGATCTCGTTGCACATGCTCTTGCCGGCAGTCCAAACCATGTTGGATTGACCAGAAGAAAACCAGACTTCACCTACCAGCACGCCTTCCAGGACAATCGATGCGTTTCGGTTGTTGGTTACGGTCAAACTGCGTTCGGTGTGTGACACGGCCAGCGGGTCAAGCTTAACCATCCAATCGCCAAACTTGTTGGCCACGGTGGTTTTCTTCTGGCCAGCAAATTTAACAGTGACCTGGGTATTGGGCGCATCAAATCCCCAAACAGGCACCGGGGTTTGCCGCTGCAGGATCATGTTATCGGTGAACGGGACAGCTAGTTCCAATGCCTGGTCAGCTGCTGCGAAGCGGGTAACCGAGGATAAGATCAACAAGGTGACAATACTTATGGTTCGTGGCATGATGACTGTACTTTGTAGAGGTAAAAAAGGTTACCTGGATGCCCTGTAGGCAATCAGTTGAATGCGAAACATCATACGCTATGATACCATTGTTTTCGCGCAAAATAACCGTGCGTGAGGTCAGCGACGAATACAATCGAGGAGTGTTCGCACTTCGACTTTTGGACCAGTAGAAAGAGCCGCCCCTGGCCGCTATCGAGTGAGAATGTCCTGCTTTTCGATCCTGGACGGCGAGCGATCTCTTGATACATGAGAATGCTTGGGGTCAAATCTAGTTCTATCGGAACTCATGGATGTTTAAAATTCGCCCGGGTGTGACCATGAATCAGAGCGTTACCGTACTCGTGAGCCTGCTGCTGGTTGTGTCCTGCCTGGATGCGGATGAACTTCCAGGTCCCGTTGCATCTGCTCTCAATCAGCATTGTGCTGATTGCCATACGGGCCCATCCTCCAAGGGTGGCCTCGACCTGGCGACCTTGACTTTCAACCTCGGCGACCATGCGGTACGTGATCGTTGGATCCTGATCCATGATCGGATCAAGAAAGGAGAAATGCCGCCAGGCTCCCAGGGTCTCCCTGCTTCGGAGCGGCTGGTAATTACCAACGCCTTACGAGGGCCTGTCGCCAGGGCCGACCGCGCTGATATCAAGTTGCATGGACGAGGTTTGATACGACGACTTAACCGGATTGAATTTGAGCAGAACCTGCGAGACCTCTTGCAGTTGCCTCATCTTGATATTCGTGATCGGTTACCCTTGGATCGTGAACGTCATCATTGCGACAAGGTGTCAAGTGCTCTCGACATGTCACGCGTACAGTTAGTGGCATATCTAGATGCGGCAGAAACAGCTTTGCTGGCGGCTACGGTTGTTACCCGGGAGCCATCCGCAGTCAAAAAATACCGGGTAATTGGTAAGGAACTGGGCTCGAAGTGGTTTATTGCTGGCAGTCGTCAGGCGATGTTTTTTGTTCGCGATTCAAAGGGCATCGATCTTGAATTGAGATCCCCTCCGAGAGAGCGAAAAAATGCGCCGGATCCATCCGTGGAAATGGCGTTGTTTCGATCACCAGGATGGCCCTATGCGCTCTGGCCGAGCAAGATCGCGGCTCCTCAATCGGGTGAATACCGTGTTCGATTTTGGGCACGTTCAGTGGTACAGGAGGAAGGTTACCTGGTGAAACCTGGCAGGCGGTCTGTGCCGATGACGTTTCGTGCCCGCAAGCTCACTGACCATGATATCGCGGAGGATGTGCGATCTACAGGAGGTATCCTTGACATCCAGCCTGCTGGCGGGGTCTACGAAACGACGGTCTATTTGAACCAGGGACAGACGATTGAATACGGGTTGCTGGGTCTGCCCTCTCCCCAGATTGATGCGGAGGGCCGCACTGGCTATTTCCGTTATCCTCCCTTCCCGGCAGGGGGACAGCCCGGTGTTGCTTTCCGGTGGCTCGAGATGGAGGGCCCGCTGGCGCCAAAAACATGGCCGCCTGCTTCCCACCAGGTGCTGTTTGACAATCTTGGTGTTGACGCGGTCCTGTCCAGTCGTGAATCATCGGGTGACGACCCGGCATCGAGCAAGGATCTGAAACAGGTAGCTGGGAACACCCCGCTGACGCGGATGACCGCCACGCGGCTGGTGCGGCGATTTATTCGAAATGCCGTGCGTGAACCTGTTTCCACGGATGCGATGGTTCCCTTCGAGCACCTTGTCCTCAAGGAACTAGCTAGTGGCAAGACGTTCACCGAGGCATTGCTAACCGGTTACCAGGCATTTCTCTGTTCGGATCTCTTCTTGTATATCCGAGAACCGAGGGCAGGAGATGATCATTTTTCCGTTGCGAACCGGCTCTCGCATTTTCTCACGGACTCACGTCCGGATTTGGAATTGTCCCGGCTGGCCCGCGATCGAAAATTGCGTGATGAGGGGACACTTCGTGCACAAACCGCTCGGCTCATCGCTAGCGATGATTTTGAGCGATTTGTTCGTCACTTCACCGATGGCTGGCTGAACCTGTCTGAGTTACGTCGAGATAAACCGAATGTTCGTCTCTATCCCGAGTATCGACTGGATGATTACCTGGTTGGATCCATGGGTCGCGAGACACGGGCGTTTTTTACAGCAATGATTCGTGATAATCTTCCCGTACGATTTGTGGTGGATGCAGACTTTACCTTTGCGAACGATCGGCTGGCGCGCCATTATGGCCTGCCTGATGTGAAGGGCTCAGCGTTACGACGTGTCAAGATACCCGGGGCCAGCCCTTACGGTGGGTTGCTCACGCAGGCTTCCATCCTGAAGATTTCAGCGGATGGTACGAGTACCTCTCCTGTCTTGCGCGGGGCATGGATCATGGATCGCCTGGTTGGCCAACCGGCCCCACCCCCTCCCCCGGGCGTGCCCGCGGTGGAGCCTGATATACGGGGTGCCAAGACGATTCGGGAATTGATCAGTCAACATACGGAAGCGAAAACATGTGCGAGCTGTCATGCAAAGTTTGATCCGGTTGGCCTCGCATTGGAAAGCTTTGATGTCCTTGGTGCGTGGCGTACGAACTACCGTGGTCTCGAGGAAGGTAAACAGGTGTCCGGCATCGATCGTGCCAGGCACGATTTCAGTTACACGATTGCTTCACGGGTAGATGCCAGCGGCCAACTGGACGACGGCCGCCGGTTCCAGGATATCCATGGTTTAAAAACATTATTGCTGGAGGATTCACGGCAACTAGCGCGTAATCTTCTTCAGCAGTTTGCTATTTACGCGACCGGCATGCCCGTACGATTTAGCGAT
>JAZADA010000345.1:0-8388 GCA_036124135.1 Planctomycetota bacterium
TGCCCCACCCCATTGGTTCCCTGCGTATGGTAACCCAACTGTGTCCAGCCCCCCACGGTAATCCCCGAGCATGACTCCTTACCGAGCGACTTCGTATCGCAAGCCTGATCACCACCGGCCACGCTTAGATCGCTCGGTGATGAGGTCGCCGGTTCATCCTGCAGCAGGTTAACCGCCACAACATCGGTCGACTGCTGGAAAGCACGCGTGCCCTCGTTCCCCGCAATCTGGGATGGTTGTTGCAGGGTCTGAGCACTGGCCATGCCGAGCATCAGGTTCCAGAAAACCGTCGTTGCTAACGTGATTTGCAGAGATCGCATGGCAGCACTCCATTGCTGATGGGGGGGGAAGAATACAGAGGAGCCACGTCCAAGGCTTATCCTGCGCAGGCTCCTTTTCGTCCTATCGGGCCATCAAACAGGGCAGATTCACTAGTGAACGTGTTTGACACGTAAATCCTCCAGGTCCCTAGCCAGCTACAGCGGTTTTACCAGTTGGGTAAGATTTATGGGCAGTCGGCTCACCCAAGCCGAGACCGCTAGGAATCGTCCGTGGAGAAGAGTGCATCCACGAACTGGTCGGCATTAAAGAGTGCCAGGTCAGCTGGTTGTTCGCCCTGGCCGATGTATTTGACAGGCAACTCGAATTCATCGTGAATAGGAATCACGATACCACCTTTCGCCGTTCCGTCCAGTTTCGCCAGGATAATCCCCGTGCAACCAGCAGCTTCCGTGAAACCACTCGCCTGGCTTAGTCCATTCTGGCCTCCGGTCGCATCGAGCACGAGCAGGGTTTCGTGTGGCGCCTCCGGTACCTGGTTCGAGATCACTCGCCGGATTTTCTCCAGTTCTTTCATCAGGTTAACCTGGGTCTGCAATCGTCCCGCCGTATCCACGATGCAAACGTCGGCTTCGCTTGCCAAGGCCTCAGCAACCGCGCGGTGAGCGACACTGGCTGGATCCCCACCCTGCTCTCCTGTAACAATACCGGCACCCAGCCGTTCAGCCCAGATAGTCAGTTGTTCGACGGCTGCCGCTCGAAACGTATCGGCGGCCCCCAGCACGACACGTTTTCCCTGGCTCTGAAAAAGATGAGTCAACTTGGCGATCGAGGTCGTCTTTCCAGAACCATTTACACCGACGACCATGATGACGGTTAGTCCGCTGGAAGCAAACTGGATCGGTTCTTCCGGCTGATCCAGGCGGTCCTTAATTTCACTACGAATTAACTGCAACACTTCTTCCAGCTGAACCACGCGCCCACGAAAATCGGACTTGATCCGTTCGCAAATACTACCAGCCGGTCCACCCCCCATGTCGGTCTTGACCAGCACGGCAAAGAGTTGTTCCAGGAATGCATCGTCGACCAGGCTCCCCTGGTTCTGCAGTTGTTTTCCCAGGTCCCGGATATCCGTACCCAGGATTGCCCGAGTACGTTTCAATCCCTGTCGAAACCGTGACCAGAGACCTTTTTTTTCTTCCGAGGAGGCCGTCTCACCCGTTGGATCGTCGGCTAGTTCCTGCTCGTTTTCCTCGGTCTGCTGCTCCTCCGGAGAGTCTTTGGCAGCCATCTCTTCTGGTTGATTCTTTTTGAAACGATCCAACAATCCCATAACATTCCTCGACAAACTTGGCTTCAATCTTCTCGATGCAGGATCTTATCCAGTATCCCGTTCACGAAAGCCGCTGACTTCTTGCCCCCGAATCGCTTGGACAATTCCACGGCCTCATCCACCACCACGGGTCCGGGCGTATCGGTGTGGAGTAACTCGTAGGCACCTAACCGTAAAACATTCCGGTCGGTTGCAGCAATACGAGTTATGACCCAGTTATCAGCATATTCCGAAATCAGCTTATCCAGGTCTTCATGATGCGTCCAAACTCCCTGGACAAGTTCACTGGCGAAATGGACCAACTCCCTGTCGTCATGCAAACGTTGAGACAGAAATTGCAGGGAGAATTCCTCATCGCGCTGCGGATTGAGGTCCGCTTCATACAATAGTTGCAGGGCCACTTCACGTGACCGACTTCTTCGTGACATGAATCGCTTACAATCATTCCCTTGGTTTATGTTTCATCGTCGACCTGGTTGAGCAGGTGGACCATTTCCAGAGCCGCTTCCGCACATTCAACTCCCTTGTTACCGACATTACCTCCAGCTCGGTGAATTGCCTGTTCCATTGAGTTACAGGTCAACACACCAAAGGCAACCGGCACACCTGAATCTATCGCCAACTCACCCAGGCTGTTGCTCAGTTGCTGGTTAATGTACTGGTCATGGGTTGTTTCGCCACGAATCACCGCTCCCAGGCAGAGAACCGCTGCATAGCCACCGGTTTGCACCAGGCGTTTAGCCACCAGCGGAATTTCCCAGGCACCCGGAACCCAGGCGACGACCACGTCGGCATCCTTGATCCCATGATTGGCCAGCGTTTCCAGTGCGCCGTCCAGCAACTTGCTGGTAATCGTCTCGTTATAACGAGAAACGACAATCGCAAAGCGACCATCGGCCTGCTGTTTTTGTCCCTGTAAAACCCTTGGCATCAAGTTCTCTCCGCCATGCACACGACCCTTAATCTATCTTGATGCTCATCAAGAACTCGGCATTCGACTGCGTTTTCTCCAAGCGTTTGACCAGCAGATCCATGGCCTCGGGAGGATTCATTTCGCTGAGCATACGGCGGAAGAAACAGACACGTCGGTACTCCTCGGGATCCATTAAAATTTCTTCTCGCCGGGTACCACTGCGATTGATATCGATCGTTGGCCAGATCCGTCGATCGACCAGGGCTCGATCAAGAACGATCTCCAGGTTACCGGTCCCCTTGAACTCCTCGAAGATGACTTCATCCATTCGGCTCCCCGTCTCCACCAGGGCCGTTGCCAGGATCGTCAACGATCCTCCTTCTTCCACTTTTCGAGCAGAACCGAAAAACTTCTTGGGATTCTGCAACGCATTGGCATCCAGGCCCCCAGACAGGATCTTGCCCGACTGCTGACACTCACTGTTCCAGGCTCGTGCCAGTCGCGTGATCGAATCCAGCAGGATCACGACATCGATCCCGTACTCGACCATCCGTTTAGCCTTCTCAACGACCATTTCTGCAACCTGGATATGGCGGGCCGGCGGCTCGTCGAACGTGGAGCTAATCACCTCACAGTTGGTTCCCTTGACTTCCCGCTCCATGTCGGTCACCTCTTCGGGCCGCTCATCGATCAGCAGGACAAAAACATAGGCCTCCGGAAAATTCTTTACCACGGAACGGGCCATTTTTTGCAAAAGAACCGTTTTACCAGCCCGTGGTGGACTAACAATCAAGCCCCGCTGCCCAAAACCAATCGGAGTGACGAGATCCACTACGCGTGTGGAGATTTCAGTCGAATCCGATTCCATCATGATCCGCTTGTCCGGATGCAGTGGCGTCAGTTCGTCAAACCGCACACGGTTCATCCGAAGGTTCGGGTCCTCGTAATTAACGGCCTCGACGCGTAACAGTGCAAAATAACGCTCGTTTTCCTTCGGTGGGCGGATCTGCCCGGACACGGTGTTCCCGGTCTGCAAGCCAAAACGACGAATCTGGCTGGGAGACACGTAAATATCGTCGGGACAGGACAGGTAGTGGTAATCGGCACTACGTAAAAACCCGAAACCATCCGGCAGAATTTCCAGGGTTCCCTCACCGAACATCATGCCATTTGTTTTGACTCGTTCCTTCAGGATATTGAATATCAACTCCTGACGTTTCATCGCCGCACCATCGGCAATGTTTCCCTCACGTCCGGCCTCGATGAGCTCTGACATGCTCATCTTTTGCAATTCTGTCAGGTACACCTCACCCTCTTTAAAATCGCCATACTGCTCCAGCCCATCGCTATCCTGTCCGATCCCCTGGCCTGCCAGTTCCTCCGCAATCGAAAGAGGCTGATCCTCCTTCCGGTCACGATGTGTATCCGCTACCACATCCAAAGGATCTGGCTGCGTTTCACGGTTGGACTGCCCCCGAATCGGGGTACTGCGGGATTGCGTCATTCGTCACTTACTCCTGTCTTCCAAACTCTTCTCAGTTCAGCGAACCAACTTCCATTCATGTGGCTCACGGCCTTAAATAACATGTCCTGTTCTTCTTCAAGCCTGGTTATCGTGGACATCGTTCCAGATTCCTATCACCTGTTCTTTCAAATCCTGCCGGACCCCAGAATTATCGATCACCCAATCTGCACGTTCCCGTTTCAACTCCAACGACTCCTGGTTCAATTCTCTACGGTAAAACTCCTCGCTGTTCCAACCACGTTGCTGGCATCGTGTCAGCCTGTCGCGTTCGGAAACCTCCACGAAAATAATCCTGTCACACAACTGGTCCCAGCCTGCCTTGACCATCACGGCCGCATCAACCACGAGTACTCCTGTTCCTTCCGACTGTTTAAATTCAGCAATCCTCGAGACCAACTGGTCCGTAATACGGGGGTGCACCAGGGATTCCAGGAATCCCAACTCATCCGCGGCTCCAGGGCTATCCGCAAAAACAATTCCCGCGACCACCGACCGATCAATTTCTCCTGAAGAACCCGTCACGCCAGGCCCCCAGCGTTCCACGAGCCGATTCTTTACCTCTGTTTCGTTTAATAAGTCATGACCTATTCGATCCACGTCCAGGGTCATGGCACCAAGTGCAGCCAACTCGCTGGCCACGGAACTCTTGCCGCTGCCAACGCCTCCGATAATCCCGATGACTATCATGAACTCCATTACGGCTTAATCGTTCCCTCTCAAACACAGCCATGGATCACATCGATCACTGCATTAGTCGAGACAACAAAGGCTTGAAAAGCGGGGGAATGAAAATTTGAAAAGTTGGTGACACGGGATGGTAGGATTGGTATTGGTCACCGTCAGTCTGTTCATTGTAGCTATAAGCGACGAAAAATATCAACCAACCAGGAAAAAACTACCCAGAATGACGACATCCGGTTCACGGACAGCCCTGGTAAATCTATGCCCGGAGCATCCAGACCGCGCTTAGCGGGTAGTATTTTACTCGTAAGGTTGGCAATTGGCCCAATTTTCACCTATTTCCAGGTCCACCTTCAGTGGCACATCCAATTCTCCAACCGAGGTCATCTCCTCGATCAACAGATCACGCAGCTGTGGAATTTCATTTCCTGGCACTTCAAACAGTAGCTCATCATGAATCTGCAACAGCATACGAGCTTGCAGTTTTTCCTGTTGCATACGTTGATGAACTTTTAGCATGGCCAGCTTGATCAGGTCTGCCGCCGATCCCTGGATCACCGTATTGATGGCGATCCGTTCCGGCATATTGCGTTGGCGAGAGCTACTACGCCGATCCAGATCCCTGATGCCCTGGACGGCTCGCTGCCGGCCCAGCACCGTACTGACAAAACCTTTCTGCTGACATTGAGCCAGTGTCTCTTCCAGGAATTCCGTGACACCTTCGTAATGCGTAAAATAGGCTTCAATAAACTCTGCCGCTTCCTCGACCTCGATGTCCAGTGACTTGGCAAGTCCAAAGGCGCTCTGGCCGTAGATAACACCAAAGTTAATCGCCTTCGCACTACGCCGCATGGCACTGGTCACCTCCGACAGCTCGACTTCGTAAACTTCACTAGCAACCAGAGCGTGCACATCCTGGTCTGTAGCAAACGCCTCCTGCAAGGCTTCATCTCCAGAAAAGTGCGCCAGAACGCGCAGCTCGATCTGGGAGTAATCTGCCGCGAAGAACTGCCAGTCCTTTTCTCCCGGCAAAAACGCCGAGCGGATGGCCTTACCCTCTTCGTTGCGAATCGGGATATTCTGCAGGTTCGGGTCCTTCGAACTCAGCCGGCCGGTGGCAGCCACATCCTGCTTGAAAGACGTATGGACACGCTTCGTCTGATCACAAATCAAGGTTGGCAAAGCGTCGACATAGGTTCCCTTGAGCTTGGCGAGCTGGCGGTATTCGATAATGTGACGAGGCAGATCGTTGACGGCAAGTTTTACCAACTGGTTCAATACTTCCACGTCCGTGCTCGGCCCGGTCTTGGTGCGCTTGATAACGGGCAACTCCAAATCCTCGAACAGCACCTTGGCCAACTGCTTCGGTGAATCGATATTGAATTCACTTCCCGCCAACTGGTAAATGCTCGTCTGCAAGTCATCCAGCCGTTCGCCGAAACGCGTTCCCAACTCGTTCAATCGCGCGGAGTCAACCAGAATGCCATTGAACTCCAGCTCAGCCAGGACCGAGATCAGCGGAATCTCCACTTCCTGGAATAGATCCAACAAGCCTTCTTCCTCCAGTTTTTCTTCCAGGATCGTAGCCAACCGCAGTGGAACATCCGCATCCTCTGCCGCATACGGAGCCACCTCTTCCACGGGCACCTCGTCCATACGTTTCTGCTTCTTGCCGGTGCCAATCAGGTCCTTGATGGGAATATTAGTGTGATTCAGATAACGACGAGCCAGGTCGTCCAGCCCATGGTTACGTTGTCCCGGGTCGAGCAGGTAATCCGCCACCATGGTATCGAAAGCGACACCACGCATGTGGATTCCATGGCTGCGAAGCACCACGAGTTCATACTTGATGTTCTGACCGATCTTTCTAACCCGGGGGTCTTCAAGAATCGGACGTAGTTGATCATTGACCATCGCAAGATCCAGCTGTGGCTCTCCCTCCGGCGCCCGAACTGGTATGTAAAATGCCTCCCCTGGGTTCCAGGCAAAGGAATACCCCACCAGCTCTGCACTCCGTGGATGGACACTGGTGGTTTCCGTATCGATGGAAATACGCTGCTGTCCCTTCAGCTTTTCCATGAACGCCTGGAAGTCCTGTTCCGTTGCCACCAACTGGTAATCCGCTTCCCACAGGTCAGGAGCATCACTGACTTCCAACTTGGCCAAGCGATCAGCCAGCCGGCGAAAACCAAATTCCTGGCACATGGCATCGACCTGCTCACGATCAATCCCGCCAACACGACCTGCCTCCCAGTCAATCTCGATGGGTACATCATCCTTTAAGCGAACCAGTTCGAGACTCAATTCAGCCAGGTCACGATTCTCCAGCAACGTCTCTCGACGCTTCTTCGCCGTAATCTCGTGCGCGTGCTCAAAAACTCCCTCCATGGTCTCATATTTCTGCAGTAAGTCGCGGGCCGTCTTGGCGCCAATCTGGGGCACGCCGGGAACGTTATCCACGGAATCTCCCACCAGGGCCTGGAATTCCACGACCTGGTCAGGACGTATCCCCCAATCAGCAAGCAACTCCCTGGCCTGATAAAGACTATCCTTGCGAATGTTATACATGGATACGCGCGGGGTAATTAATTGCCGACAGTCCTTGTCGCTAGTCACCAGGAAAGCATTCCCTCCTCGTTCATCTACTTGCCTCGCCACCGTGGCCAGGATGTCATCCGCTTCATAGCCGGACAGCATCAAGACCGGAACGCCCATCGCACCCAGCAATTCATGAATCCCCGGGAGCTGGACACGCAGGTCCTCCGGCATCGCCTCTCGGTTCACCTTGTATTGGTCATAGCGCTCATGGCGGAAGGTCGGACCTGACATATCAAAGGCGCAATACAGATAGTTGGGCTGCTTCTCACTCAACAAGGTCGCAATATCACGGATAAAACCATGAATGGCGCCTACCGGGTTTCCACGAGGGCCGGTCATCGGTGGCATGGCATGAAACACCTGGTAGATCAGGGCATGCGCATCCACGATATAGACACTTTGTTCTGCCAGGGTTTCTTCTGCCGGAGCCTGGGAAGCCGCCGTCGCATTCTCCTTCGACGCATCGCTGCCTGGGGACTCGGCCGTTTCTTGTTCCACGGGGGGTGGCGATATTGCCTCGGTGACGTCGGCCGCTGGGGCGGCAGACGGCTCCTCGTCAAACGCCGCGAAAACCTGCTGCTGCCTTTTTTTACCCATGGCGTATCATCCGATGACATTTTCTCTGAGACGTTGTCCTGCGCGCTACAGAATATGGCAAGTTACGAGAGACTGAACAAGGGACCTGCGGGCCCGAGAAACAAAAACCAGTTACGTGACCAGGCAAGACAGGCCCAGGCAACACCCGGATTCGCGTCAAGGTACCGGAACGTTGAATCCATCAGAACCGTCAAACTCAGCCAACTGCCCGGTCCGGCTCCAATTGCCGCTAAGAAGCCTCTAAATCTTCCCGCTGTCGACCTCAAAGACTGAAAAGCAAGGCCTTTCGTACCTATTGACGCCAAGCTCAAGACGCACGGCTTTTTGATGAAAGCGACTATCTGGACGGATCAGGAAAAGTTTGACACCTCAGTCGGTCGAGCTTAAACTGAGGATAAGGCGTTGTCTCACGGAAGTTTAGGGTTCATTAGAGCTTCTGGACTGAAAACGTCGAAGATAAAG
>JAZADA010000346.1:0-5856 GCA_036124135.1 Planctomycetota bacterium
ATCTCCGTGACAGGCCTGGAGAGTGTCCTGGTGCGGGGAATTCCACACGTTCAACAGCAACCGGATTTCTGTGGAGAAGCGTGTGCGGAAATGGTCCTGAAAAAAATGGGCCATCCCCAGTGGAACCAGTCCGAGGTCTTCAATGTGTCGGGCCTCGACCCTGCGCGTGGACGAGGTTGTCATACCCGGGAGCTTGACCAGGCCCTGACACGTATCGGTTTCCACACGGGTGCTACCTGGTACTCGGTACGTGCACGAGATTCTGTACGCCAATTAAATGCCCTGTTTGGCAGGCTCCATGCGGACTTGAAAGCAGGTATCCCGTCGATTGTCTGCATGCGTTATGACGAACAGCCGGAAGCGACTGAACATTTTCGGTTAATCCTGGGATTTGACCAGGAAAAAGATGAGGTGATTTACCATGAACCAGCCCGCGCAGATGGTGCTTACCAGCGCATGAAGCGCAGTACCTTCCTGGCATTATGGCCCTTGAAGTATCGCGCTGATCGTTGGACCGTGATTCGGCTGCAATTGCGTCCGGGACAAATCAGTCGCGTTCCTCGAAGTACGGGATTTACGAATGCGAAATATGCGCTGCACATCCAGGAACTCAAGAAAAAGCTTCCCAGTGATGAATTCCATATCGTGATCCAGAAGCCGTTCGTGGTTGTCGGCGATGAATCGCTGGCGCAGGTTCGATCCCGATCCGTCAATACGATCAAGTGGGCTATTGACCGTTTAAAGAAAGATTTCTTCGCTGACGATCCCGACCATATTATTGATGTCTGGTTGTTCAGGGATAAGACCAGCTACGATGAAAATGTGTTGACCCTGTTCGGGGCTGCTCCCTCGACACCGTACGGGTATTATTCGCCTCGCCAGCGCGTGCTGGTGATGAATATTTCGACCGGGGGCGGTACGCTGGTTCATGAAATCGTACATCCGTTCGTGGCGGCGAATTTTCCGACTTGCCCAGCCTGGTTAAATGAAGGCCTGGGTTCGCTCTACGAGCAGTGCATGGATCACAAGGGACATATCTGGGGTCGGACCAACTGGCGATTAAAAGGTCTGCAACAGGCGATTGTCGACAAGAAGGTGCCACCATTTGCGACCTTGTGTGGAACGACAACCCAGCAGTTTTACAGGGAAGATCCTGGCACGAATTATTCACAGGCACGTTACCTCTGTTACTACCTCCAGGAACGTGGATTGCTAGTTCGCTACTATCATCAATTCCGCAAGTCGATCGCCACTGATCCGCAAGGCTACAAGACGCTCATGTCTGTGCTGGAAGTTACGGACATGGACAAATTTCAACAGGAGTGGGAAAAGTACGTGATGACACTTCGTTTCTAGTACAGGCGTTACGAGCTTTGTAGAGGAAACGAGATCACTTGCACCTCCCAGGAGTATTTCCTTATCATGGAGTATCGTCCGATCGGATTCGAGTCGACCTCTGTCAAAAAATGAGAGTGCGATGATTTACCTGCTACCATGTGCCCGACGGCCAGCATGCTTGCTTGCGGCCTTGCTGACGCTGAGTAGCGTGGTTGTCCAGGCCCAGGTCGTGATGCTTCCCACGCAGCGGATCTTTTCAGCATCAGGTAGTGTCCTGGTGCCTGACCGTGGAACGACGCACCTGGGATCGGTTCGTTGGGCCCGTGAAGGAAGTACCACGCGAGGAGTTCCGGGATTGGCACAACTGCCAGGTGTGGGACGATTGTTTCGTAACCAGGCATACTCCCGGGAAATGGGAACGAGCGGTGCTGCCGTGACGGTAACCATTATCGACCTGCATGAACTGGATCAGCAGGTACTTGGACAAGCCCAGGTTCGCCTGCCTTCACCCGAGGAACAGGAAATCGCCAGGAAAGCGGAGTTCTTGGCGCGGAACCTGGCGAAACCGTCAGTGACCACACCGTTGAAAAAGACCTTGCCGCCGATGAGAGCCGCGGGTGTCATGGAAATTCGCCGCCAGAACCAACTCGCGGCATCGCAGCGACAACAGGAAGCAGCAGAATGTCTCGCCAAGGCAAGGCAACTAGATCGGGATGGCAAGACCGGCGTTGCTCGCATTTACTACCAGATGGCCGCTCGACGCAGTACGGGGGTTCAGCAGCAAAGGATCCTTGATCGTTTGCGACAGATTAATAGCCAGCGAGCGGCCCAGGTGCCCCAGCAGGCTGGTCGCTAGGTTATCAGGTCAGGTGATCTGCATACGTATCCGGGTGAAATCCCACGAACAGTTTCTTGCCTCGTCGAATTGCCGGGGCTCGTAGCGATCCAGATGGTCCAAGCAGGGCCTTGAGCAACTGCTCGTTGTCCGGTTTTTCTTTCCGGAAATCAAAATGAAGCACCTTTTTCCCCCGGGCTGCCCAGACCTGTTCCACTGAACGTGCCAGCTTGAGGGCCTCCTTGTCGTCACACTTGGTTTTCCGTGCGTCGACTTGTTCAATAATCGTTGCTTTGGCGTTGGCAAGAAACTCTTGCGACTTGGTGCAACTCTGTCAGCTGTTACGGTGGTAGTACCAGTCAATCCGGGGTGCCATGAGTGCTTTTCCTTCGGGATGTAAGTAAGGTGATTATTCCTGCTGGCGAGCGTACCAGTTTGCTGATCAGATGACCAGTAGCGCGTGGGCAGGTAGCTAGTTAGTGAAGGATGTCATGGATAACACGAGAGTCCTCCACGCCTGTCAGCTTCATGTCCAGTCCCTGGTACTTGACCGCGAGTTGGCGGTGATCGATACCTAGCTGGTGTAACATCGTGGCATGCAAGTCACGGACGTGGACGATGTCCCGTTCCGAGTGGTAGCCGAGTTCATCCGTGTCACCATAAGTCAGGCCACCTTTCACGCCACCCCCGGCCATCCACATGGAAAATCCTTTCATGTGGTGATCACGTCCGGGTCCACCCTTGCCCTGGAACATGGGAGTACGGCCGAATTCCCCACCCCAGATGATCAGGGTTTCGTCGAGCATACCTCGTTGTTTCAGGTCCTGGACCAGTGCGTAGGTAGGTTGGTCTGTCAGGCCACAGCAGATCTTCATGTACCGTACCAGGTCACCATGATGGTCCCAACCGCGGTGATAGAGGTGAATGAATCGCACTCCCCTCTCGGCGAGTCGTCGCGCGAGCAGGCAATTCGAGGCAAAAGAACCATCACCAGGCTTGGCCCCGTACATGTCAAGGACTTCTTGCGGTTCGTCGGAGAAGTCAACCAGTTCCGGAACGGACATTTGCATCTTGTAAGCGAGTTCATAGGCCTTCGTGCGGGTTTCAATTTCCGGATCCTGAAGAATCGCGTTCCGACTTCGATTCAATGCGGAGATGGTTTCGACGACGGCCTGTTGATCTGCTTGCTTGATTCCAGGTGGGTTGCGAACGTAATGCACCGGGTCCCCGACGGAGTTCAGTTCAACACCCTGGTATCGACCAGGAAGGAATCCAGCAGACCATTGCCGCTGGGCGATCGGTTGCGGGTTGCGCCCGCCGACGCTGGTCAGGACGACAAACCCGGGGAGATTTTCACTTTCGCTTCCCAGTCCGTAGTTAACCCAGGAACCCATCGATGGGCGTCCGCTGATAGCGGATCCCGTGTTCATGAACGTATGGGCCGGGTCGTGATTAATCTGTTCTGTGACCATGGATCGCAGGACACAAATATCGTCGGCCATCTTGGCATGCCATGGCAGAAAATCGCTGATCTCCTGCCCGCTCTTACCGTGTTTCTTGAATTTGACCAGGGGACCCTGGCATTTGAGTGTCTTTCCCTGTAGCTGAGCGATGGGTTGCCCCTTCGTGAACGATGTCGGCATGGGTTTGCCGTCCAGTTCAGCGAGTTTTGGTTTGAAGTCAAATGTCTCCAGGTGGGACGGGCCCCCTGCCATGCAGAGGAATATCACACGTTTTACCTTGGGGGGATGGTGTGGTGTCCCGGCGGCACCCGGTTTAGCACAGGTGCCTTCTTTTGCCAGGAGTCCACCAAGCGCGGCAGCGCCCAGTCCCACTCCGGCTTGGCTGAGAAATGTCCGTCGCTTCCATTGCAGCGAATCCATGTTGGGTCTGTTCATTTCAGTTTCTCGTAATCGTTTCACTGAGATTCAAGAGCACACGGGCAATCGTGGTCCATGCAGCAATCTCGGTTGTCTTGATATGCTTCGCAATCTTCTGCTGAGCAAGTCCCACCTTGGTAACACGGTCTGCCTCCTGCGGTGCTTGCTCGTACCGTTGCCGCGATTGGTCAAGAAGTTGCTGCAACGTGCGGGATTCGAACTGTGTTGGCACTCGAGATAGTGTTAATCGAAAGGCATAAGCTAATCGTGCGGAGTCCGTATCACCACCTTCCTGGACGACGCGTAACGCCAGGGACCTGGCTGCCTCGATGAAAGTGGGGTCATTCAACAAGGCCATGGCAGCAAGTGGGGTATTGGAATGCGCTCGCTGGGCCGTGCATTCTTCGCGACTTGGTGCATCGAACGCACGTAACATGGGGTGAAGAAACTGCCGCTGCCAATGCATGTAAACACCGCGACGCCATTGGTTGCGATTGGTATCCGACTTATAGGTTCGTCTGGGGAAATTCAAATGACGATAATATCCTGCAGGTTGGTAAGGTCGAATGGAGATGCCTCCCAACTGGTTTACCAGCAATCCGCTGACGGCGAGTGCGTTGTCTCGTACCATTTCCGCTGGCAAGCGAAAGCGTGCCTGCCGTGAAAATAATCGATTGCCAGGATCTCTGGTTAATTGTTCAGCAGTCGCTCTTGATGATTGTCGATAGGTTCGACTTAATATGATTTCTCGTATCAGGTGTTTCAGGTCCCAGCCCTGTTCAAGCAGTTCCAGGGCTAACGCATCCAGCAATTCCGGATGCGTGGGAGGTTCACCCTGGCCACCAAAGTCATCCAGGGATCGCGAGATGCCTGCGCCCATCAACAGGTACCAGATCCTATTTGCCATCACGCGTGCGGTTAATCCGCCAGCACCCTGTTTCGGATCCACCAGCCAGTTTGCCAGGTCGAGTCGGGTGGCAGGCTTACCGTCTGTACGGATCTGGCCCAGAAATTCTGGAACAGCAGGTGACATGACGGGACCGCTGTCATCCAGCCAGTTGCCTCGTGGTAGCAGCCGAATCTCGCGTGGCTTGATAGAGACGGTGATCATGGATGGTCTGGCTAACTTGCGCAGCGTGGCTAGTTCACTTTCAAACTGCTTTCGGTGAGCAGCTTCCTGGGGCTTGTTCTTCAACGCATCAATTTGGGCAACCAGTTTTGCTTCCACCTCGCGCTGGTGTCGACTCAACACCGTGATTTCCGGAGGTCGACGGGTAGGAAGGGCATTGGAGCCAAGCTTGAAGTGCTGGGCTTCATCAACATCTGCGAAAAATGCAACGAGCGAATAAAAGTCCTTGAGAGTATACGGATCGTACTTATGGTCGTGACATTGACAGCAACCCATGGTGGCGCCGAGCCAGACATTGGAGAAATTGCGAACGCGATCTGCAGCGTAGATGGCAAGATACTCCTTGGTTTGCACGCCGCCCTCGTGGGATGTTTGCAGCAAGCGGTTATAGCCAGTTGCGACTTTTTGATCGAGCGTCGCATCGGGCAGCAAGTCGCCAGCAAGCTGCTCTCGTGTGAATTGATCGAACGTGATATTTCGATTGAACGCATCGATCACGTAATCGCGGTAAGGTGAGATAGCATGGTCCTGGTCGCCGTGATAGCCCACCGTGTCGGCAAAGCGAATGAGATCCAGCCAGTACATGGCCATGCGTTCACCGAAACGTTCGGATGATAGCAACCGGTCCACGACCGTGGCCAATGCCTTCGTGCTCTTGTCACCGAGAAATGCCT
>JAZADA010000347.1:0-26861 GCA_036124135.1 Planctomycetota bacterium
TTGGCCCCACGCTATAAAGAACGTAGCCCCGGGACTTGCGTTGATAACGGACCGGCTTACCGACAAATAAATCCTCGGGAATCTTGTCCAGGTACTTTGGCACCAGTTGCTCCAACTGCACGGGATATTGTCTCGTTTCCTGGCGATAAGCAGCCAGCGCTAGTGCCACGTCAACCAACCGGTTATTCATGACCAGTCGGTCTTCCGCAATCGTCGCCTTGCTAACCGCTGGTAACAACATGGCGACCAGGATATCGGAAACAAAGCTGCCAAGGACCGTTCTTGGCCCCTTGCCGCGTGCCAGGAGCGAGCTCAACAATGCCTTGGGATCCTTCGTGGACATTCCCAGGTCGACCACTTTCTGTTCAATCTTTGCAAAGGCCTCCTGCCTCAGCTGATACGTTGGTTTTCGACCGGCTACCTCCAGTTCATCATACCAGTGGTTACCGCGACGCAGGACATCGTCCCAATTGACCACCGTATTGAACCACGCCTTAAAAACAATGTCTTTAAACGCTCCTTTCTCACCACCTGCCTCACCACCCAGTTGGTCAAGTGCTGCCGGACCGACACGGACAATGCCAAACGCAGAATCCAGGTAGCTAAAACGTTCGCCAATAGTAATTCGCTCCACCACGGAAGGTAATGGCGTGAGCCCCTGGAGTTGCTGACGCCACACCTTGATTTTCTCCGGTGGCAGCTTGCCATGATGCGCCGCGATCACATCCGCCTGGCAAGCCATTGAATCCATCGCAATACCGACCAGTGAATCAATCAAGCTCCAGCCCTGTCCAACCAAGCGTCCCAGGCGATGACAGGTGACAGAATCTGCAATCACTTCATCCACCTTACCCAGGCCAATATTCATCGTGATACGAATCGACAAGGCCCGCACCAAATCCCGGTACTTCCCCACACCAGGCAACAACACGCTGACCATCGGCAACCCTTTCTCCGTGGAGATCAAGGGGGAATAGTACCGGCGGCACTGGGAAGCCTGCTGCAGCAGCTTGAAGGCCTCTTGATTAACCAGCAACCACTCGGCCAGCAGTGGAAATTCACGTGCCGTCCAGGGTCTTTCCTGTGCCTGGTCAAATTGCTCCCAGACCTTTTCCCGCGCAGCAAACACTTTCCTGCGAACCTGGGGATCAAGTTCCGCAAACTGCTTCTCGCTAACATTCTTCCCCACGACAGCTCGCTGCACCAATTGATCAAGCGTGATGAAATAGTTTCCCTGGACTGCCAAGGGCGCTATCCCCAACCGCTTGAAATACTCCTGTCGGTGCTCAGGCAAGATTTCCCCGGGACCGATGATCTGCCAGAGTGACACGGCCGCGTTGTTTTCTACCGTAATGTCACGACTCGCCATGGCATCCAAGGCAGCCACGTAATCAACCGTACCATCCTTTGCCAAGGGGCCCATGACACGTGTCGTCTCGCGGGACAGTGTGAATAGCGATTTGTTCGCAACAGGCTCGGCCGCTGCCTGCTGATTAGCCTGCTGCTCGTCAGCCGCCAGGTTATCCAGCGTAAACCAGCCGAGCAAAATAATACCACTCATGAGATACAAGGGTACGTTGCTTACTTTACTCACTGGAACTCCCTTCCAATCGCAGATAACCTCACCCGGTTCGATCACCATCAGCACGAGCATTCATGCGCATTGTAGCAATGACGTGCACGCTAGTCACGTATTTCCCGGGTGCAACAGACAGCCCCGGACTGATCCCCTCGAGTTCCAAGGGACAAAACAGCGCAAGCAATATCGTCCAAGGAGCCTAAATGGCGACACGATACGGAGACTTCGAAGTCGGGCAACCCGCCGTCGAACAGCCTATCGCAAGCCGGCTAATTCCTGGAGTTGATTCCAGTTTTCCAGTCGATCCTGCTGACCCGCCAAAAGGGTATAGGAAGGATTTCCATCTTTATCAAAGTGCTTGCCGAAACGACCTTCACTTCGACAGAAATCGATAAAGTCTTCGACTTCGCCCGTCTTGGGATTGGTGTACCAATCGCTTTTCAAGGCCGGGTTACCCTGCAACGACAATCGTTCACGAAGTGAATTTCCTTCTCGCGGATCATGGATCAGCAACGGAAACGCCCGTGTATCGACTGCACGTCGAGCCTGGTCAAACGCCATGTTATCGGCGACACCATGTTCCGGCTGACAGGTCGTATAGCAGTTGATCACCGCGGGGCCATCGAATTCGAGGGCACCGAGAACGGCCTTGTAGAAATGATTCGTATGGGCACAGGTCGTTTGCGCGACATAAGTTCGCGGATGCATCATGGCGATTTGTGCAATTTCCTTACGTCGTTCCTGTTTCCCACCAAGCGCTTTTCCATGGAAACTCATCTTGGTATTTTGCCCGGTGTAAGTACTGGTCGAAGCCTGGCCACCCGTATTCGAGTAGACCTGTGTATCCAGCACCAGGACCTTGACATTCATCCCCGATGCCAACAATCGTGACAGCGATTGGAATCCAATATCAAACATGGCACCATCACCCCCGATACACCAGATCGGCTTGTCGTGCCATCCCTGCTGGTCCCAGCGTGATCGAACTCCCATCGCATCGGCAGGAGCATTTTCAAAGAGCGAATTCGTCCAGGGCACCAGGTACGGATTGTAAGGATAGGTAGAGGTATAAACCGTATTGCAACCCGTGGCAGCCACGATGCCCCACTGGTCTCCATGCTTCAGACCGGTCGCTGCACACATCATGCGGAGCGCCGTTCCTTCACCACAGCCTGCACAGGAACCTGCACCGCCAACGTAGATCAGGGTTTCTTCCTTAAGCATCATGTCGATCAACAGGTTGTCGCTGACATAGGACTCATCGGTAGGACCAAATTCCTTGAACCAACGGTGGCTCTTGCGGATATCATCCATCACCGGTTCGGTTTTCGGGATCATTTTCAGGGCCAGGTCATCACAGACCGTAACGCATTCCGCACAACCCTTGCACTTACTGGGATCGATCAGGATAGCAAACCTGCCCCCGTCTTTCCCTTTCTTAATCGGTCCATCGTAATACTTACGAGGCTTGGCCCACTGGTTATCGAACATCTCTCGATCCGATTCATTTTCGATATCGGTGAGCTTCGTATTGAGATCCGGCTCGGCAAGAACCTTGCCCAGGATTGCGGTATCGGGACATTGCGTAACGCAATCCATGCAACCCGTGCAGTTATCCGAGATAAATTCGGGAATTTCCGGGGCCACGTAGCTGAAATCCCGTAGCGTGGCGGTACCTGCTGGAATCAAGGATCTCGCAATTGCGAGGTCGGCCGGCAATTCTTTTTCGCCATACCCTTCCTCGTATCCACGGATGATACGTTCGTTAAAGTCGGTCACGTCCAGGATCGGCAGATCGACCTTCTTGTAGTCGCTGTCGACCAGACTGCCATAAGAATTATTATTCAGTGGATCTTTCGCACTGGCTTCGTTCATCGAAGGTTTTTCAGCCGTTGACATTGTTTATCTTTCTGAATCACTAAAGGTCGCTAACTATTTCTGACCATTCCCGCCGAGCTTCAACCCTGCATCATCTCCTGGGGAATCTCCTGCATTTCACTGTAGCCACGCTTCACGCACGTCAGGTTATCCTGTACGACCTGCTCACCACGCTTACCAAAATACTTACGCAACGCTTTTTCGACACCTGCATAGACTTGCTCATCCGACATCTGGCTTTCCGTAGCGTACGGCGTCAACTTCAGGAATCCACCCAGCAACACGATGCCCTGCATCCGCATTTCCAGGTCAGCTACTGAGGCTACCTCACGAGCAATCTGTACCATGTCGATAAAATAGACACGAAGTTTCTTTTGTTTCATCAATGCTTGATGTTCTGCTGGAATACGTTCCCAGACATCAGCAGCTTCCGTAAAGGGACTCTGCATGAAAACAGCTCCACCATCGACCATCCCCTTGAGGGGATTGCCACTGAGCAATGCCGTCGTGTCATTCAGAACCACGAGGTTGACGTATTCCAACTCGGCATGTGAATAAATGTGAGTATCGGCCACGGTCAAGTAGTACGTGGTTGGCAACCCTTTCTTTTCTGAACCATACTTGGGATAGGCCTGCACATCCTTACCAAAGACATCGCCCCCAATCGTCGCGATCACCTTGTTAGTCGTGACCGAACCAAATCCACCAACGGAATGGCCTCGCATGGAAAATGCGCCAGAGGGTCGCAGATCAGGATCTTCGTCGACATTGAGTGCCGAGGCATGCTTGATGCCCACGCTGAAAAAGTCCTGCCCATCCGTCATCATGTTCTTGTAGATTGAAATAATATCGCCCGGTCGGACATCGCGACTTCCCAAGCCAGCAACACCTGCATACATCTTGGGGATGGCATCAATTTTCTCCAGGCCACCCTGCCCGTTAAGTGCATCGCAGAAGGCGGCCTTCACTTCGCGCGTCAAATGGTTACCCGTTATCGACAGGGGATCGTCCATGCGTTCGATGACCGTGAAAGCCTTGCAATCCTTCAATTGCTCCACGATCTGTCGAGCGGGAAACGGGCGGAAACAATAGATATTGAGACACCCTGCCTTGATCCCTTTTTCTTCCCGCAAGTAATCAACCGTGGTTTGAGCCGTCTCCATGTAAGAACCGATACCCACCAGGATATATTCTGCATCCTCGCAACGATAAGCATCTACAAAATCGTATTTACGCCCGGTTTTCTTGGTAAATTCTTCGAAGGCATCCACCAATGCTGGTTCAACCTGGTCGTAGTACCATCGTTGAGCCATCTTACCCTTCATGTAGGAATCCTGGTTCTGCACGACTCCTGACATGAGGGGATTCGCCGGATCCATCAGGTTGTGCAACTTTTCTTCCGGCTTACCCACGAAGTCTTTCATGAATTCAGGTTCCAGCAACCGGACGGTTTCAACCGTATGCGTTGTCAGGAATCCATCCTGGACATTAAGAAACGGGGTTTGTGAGGCTTCAGCCGCTCGTCGTGAAATCAGGCACAGGTCACCCGCTTCCTGGGCGTTCCTGGCAAACAGGACTCCCCAACCACAATCGGCAACACCCATCACGTCATCATGCCCTGCATGTACATTCAAACCCTGGCTGGTCAACGCACGAGAACCAATATTAAAAACAACCGGCAGCCGCTTACCAGAAATCGTGTAGAGCACTTCTTTCATCAGGATCAATCCCTGTCCTGATGTGAAATTCGTCACTCGGCCACCTGATGCTGCAAATCCTTCGCAAAAAGTCGCTGAAGAGTGCTCACTCTCGGGTTCCACGAAGATGAGGTCATCTCCCCAGAGATTCGGCTTACCATTCATGACGGCCTGGTTGAATCCGCTTCCCATCGTGGTGGAACTGGTGATCGGATAAGCACCCGTTCCCTGGCAGATATGCGTTTCCACATGAACCACTGCAGCCGCCCCGTCACAGGTAGTCGGCACACCAGGATACTCGTACTTGGATTCGGGTTTCGATTCCGCTGTGTCGCGATCAACAATATTCGTTGCCATACTAAGTCCTTACAACTCACCTGGTAAATGGAACGTTACAGAAGCTGTCTGGCGATTCCAACAGTATTGATGTGAGGCAATCCTGTTCGAAACAAAACCGCTGCAGCTCCTGTACTTATTTTCTTGAAACAATGCCCAACAAGCACCTGGAAACAATTTTTCGATGCTCGTCAACCAGCAATTGATCGATGCTAAATACTTGGATCAAATTTCAGTAGGCGGGCTCTTATCGACGGTAAAAACGAGAAACAGGGTACTCTTGGGAACTATTATACATGGGAAGCTGCTGAAACCCCAGAGCGCTTTCGCAAGTTATTAATATATCATTCTTTAGGATAAGAAACCCCAATGTTCCTTGTTCAAAACAGGTCCCGTCGGCATAATGAAACTAATCGGAACAAATTACTTGCTGAACCCACTACCAAAAAGCCTATCCCTCCTAAGATGAAGACCATTGATTTACTGTTCGAAGAATCTGGATTGAGCCTCAATGAACTGGCGGAACAATCGCGATTACCAGAGGCTCGCTTGATGGATATCCTGAAAGGCCGTTGGACCCCCAGTCCCAAAGACCGCCAGAAGATCGCTGCTGCATTCCAGGTGGAACCGGACACGATCAGTTGGGGACATACCATGGCCCCACGAAACATACGATACCATCGCTACGGTCTTAAAGAGGATTTCTAAATGGCCAAGAGTGTTGCCGAATTATGCCAGGAAAATAAAATCAACTACGAGCAGTTGGTTGAAGCTTCTGGGTTGGGACATGATCGCGTGGCTGCAATCTTGCTGCAACGCTGGACCCCCAGCCCCAAGGAACGCGACAAGATTGCAGCTGCCCTGGGAACGACTCGTGATGTGATTGCCTGGGGACATGTCACCCCGATTCAACATATCTACGGATATGGGCCCGGCTAAGAGCATCCTGAAACACTTCCGGTAAAGGACACGTCCGTGATGAGAATAATCACTCGTGGCATCGTCCTATTGCTGTCTATAGCCATGGGGACCGATCCGGATATTGCCCTGGCCCAGGTCCGGCATCCCCCGTTGCCCGTGGATCAACTGCCGGCACACCTGGACCTGGAATATGTACCGCTGGGACTCAATCCGATACGTCCCATTCCGGCAGACAATCCGCTAACTGTAGAAAAGGTCCAACTGGGGCGCCGACTTTTCTTCGACCCTATCCTGTCTGCCAACTACCAGGTGTCTTGCGCCAGTTGCCATCTTCCCAACTTCCATTTTGCCAGCCCGGATTCACTGGCCCTGGGAATCCATGGAAACCAAGGAAAACGTCATGCCCCATCCCTGGTCAACGGTGCTTACGGTCGCTCTTTTTTCTGGGACGGTCGTGTCAAAACACTCGAAGAGCAGGCCTTGAAGCCCATTGAAAATCCATTGGAGCTGGGATTCCAGGTCGACCGTGCTATCCAACGACTGCGCCGAGATCAGCAATACGAAGCGCTCTTCCAAAAAGCATTCGCAGATGGAACCAACCGTACGAACCTGGCCCGGGCCCTGGCCAGCTTTCAACGTGTCCTGCTGGCTGGAGACAACCCCGTAGATCGATTCATGGCAGGAGACTATGCGGCATTAACCGACTCCGAACGACAGGGCATGTGGTTATTCGACAGTCGAGCCGGTTGCTGGAAATGCCATAGTGGCCCCAATTTTACAGACGAGAAATTTCATAACACGGGTATTTCCTGGCAAAGCACAGCTCCCGACCGTGGACTGTTCAAGCAAACCAAAAATCCCGCTGACCAGGGAAAATTCAAAACACCCTCCCTGCGTAACATCGCTGAAACACGACCGTATATGCACGATGGCAGTATCACTTCGCTCTGGCACGTGATCGAGTTTTACAATGAAGGTGGCAATCGCAATCCACACCTGGACCCAGCTATCAAGCCACTGCAATTGACGACCGACGAAATCGTCCACTTGATCGAATTCCTGAAAGCACTGACCAGCAATTCTGATTATCGCGCTACTGCGCCCGCTGGCCAGAACCCGTTTCAACCTGCTCCTTGAGCAACCCCATTGCTGACAAAAAAACGCGTGCCGATTTTACTCGACACGCGTTGTTGTCTTTATGCCTTGGCAGGGGACACCAGCTATCCTTTATCAATCTCGGCCAGCAGCGTATCCACTGCCTTATCCATGGCCGCGCCACGGACGCCCTTGTAACGAATAACACCCTTGGCATCCAGCACGTAAATCGTAGGCCAACTGCTTACGTTGAACTGGCCGGCAATGGGACCACGAGTGCTGCCACCATCCCACCAGCTGCGCCAGGTAATCTCTTCCTTGGCCATCACTCCCTTGAGGGCCTCGCGATCACGATCGCTATTGACTCCCAAAAGTGCAAACGGTTTTCCTGCAAGACGTTTTACGAGCGACCGCTCGTGTGGGTACATAGCCCGACAGGGAGGTCACCAATTGCCCCAGAAATCGATTACCACGACCTTACCACGGTAATCCGTCAGCTTAAACTTGACTCCACTGATGTCCTCACCCTTGATTTCCGGAGCCGTCTTGCCGATTCCCAGGTTCTGGATTTCATAGAGCTCTCGTTTTGCCGCATCACCGATCGTACCGCGATAGTATTTGATGTCAGCAAAATCGCTAATCACTCGCTCGGCAACTTTTACCAGTTCCGTTTCCTTGGCAGGGTTAGAACGAGTCGCATACTTTAGCTGCATCATCAGGCCAAAACAGGCCTGACCTTTCGCTTCCCGGTGAGGGCTTTTTTCCAGGACCTCTTCCAGCAACCTTTGTGCCTGCGGTGACGTGCTGCGCATTAATCGCTGGCAAACGGAAATCATGGCCTTGTCTTCAATATAATTCTTGATCAACAGATCAATGGCCGCACCAGCATCCTTACCGGTCCGTACATTGGAAACAATCCAGACCAGGGCCTGCAAAGCAACCGGATCGTCTGCATGCTTCTTGGCCAATTCGAGAAACTGGCCTGAGAATTTAGCTGGCCGGGGATAATTCTGTTGGATGGCTTTCTGTCGTTCCTCGGCCGTCTTAGCCTCTCGCAGGGCCTGCGAATAAGCTAATCGCTGCTTATTAACCTCGGCCAGCAAAGTCCGGTACTCCAGGGATGCCTCACTGACTGGCCCTGGCTTTACTTTCACCGGAACCTTCACTGGTTTGCGTTGCGCACTCAGAGTTGGTGTCATCATCAACACCAACAGCACCGCGGTCATCAAACGCCACATATCGTTATCTCCCTTGGGTCAGAAACAAATAACCTTGTCGCCATAACCTTGTCGCCAATGGATGAATTATACCCGTTTTGCCAACCAAGACCACATGACAAATAGCGGAGAAAGAAGCATAACCCCGTCTTTCTGAGTGCTCAGGGTGCTGCCTTCAGGCCAGACTCGGCCGTTTGGATCCAGTGCAGTTCGATCCGCAAGATCACAGGCTGGTCATAATAATCCGAGATTTCCTGCAACAAGCGTTGGCGAAGATCCCGCACATTCGTGCTGGGCGTTGCCACATCAACGGTCATTTCAACCGGATCCCGACTTGCCTTACGGCGAATATGAAGTACCTCTCCCTCAGGCACCACCGCTGCTACCGTTTTCTCGATCCGTGATCGCAAACGATTCGGCACAGGAGCGGAGGGAAGTGACTCGTAAATCGCCAGGCAAAGTGCCAGGACGCACAGGGTCCAGGAAAGTGGTCGACTCCAACGCTGCACCGTACCATGCCGATGACGATCCCGAATACCAACCAGCCACAGGCTACAGGCAGTTCCCAGGATAATAGCCACGATATTCGTCAGGAACAGCAGCAGGGAACCTGCCGCTAACCGCCACTCCATCCCGGCAGCAGCCAACCCGGCCGTGGCGACCGGTGGGACCAGGGCAGCGGCAATCGCAACTCCCGGCAACGCAGAAGAAAGGTTCGGGCGTCCGATTGCATAAGCAGCCGCGATCCCACTAATAAATGCAACCAGTAGATCCAGGACATGCGGCGATCCACGGGCGCGCATTTCACTGGTAATGTCCAGCGTCGGGAGACAGACCCCCAGCAGCCAACCCAGCAAGAACGCCAACAGGAAACCACGCAGTACCGTCTTGACCGCATTGGACAGCAGCAGGTAGTTTCCCTGGACGATGGCCAACCCGGAACCTACCAGCGGAGTCATCAACGGTGCAACCAACATGGCACCAATGACTACCGCAGCCGAGTCTCTCACCAATCCCAGGCCCGCAATCAAGGTCGACAGGCAAATCAACGCGATAAAATCGAAATCCCAGCGAGAATGACTCTGGATACGTTCGACCAGCGAAACCCGATCTTCTCGATCCAGCTGGGGTACGAAAGACTGCAGGCGATGCTCCAGTAAACGCCTCATGCGACTACTCCAGGGAATCGCGGCCCGTACTACCGCGACGGCCGGCCCCTCTCCCTGGTAAAGCGCTTCTTCATCGACAATCGTGAACAGCATTTTCCGAATAAAAGAATGATTCGTGGTTCCCAGCAGTACCAGTTCAAAGGACTCGTCAAGCAAACCACCTATTCCCTGGAACATTTCATCCGCCAGGGTCACTCGCCCAATCACGTGTTCCTGATCGTCCCCGATGACCTGCCGTACAATGCGATCGATGATGCGCCGCCCGACCAGTACCGCCACTTCATCGACTTCCGGTTCAACGTACAGCGCTGTCACCTGGCCCTCGACTTCAGAGGCAAAATCAGCTGCCCGGGTCAGGGCGACTTCCGCATGAGGCCCACCCGCTGTAGGAACCAGGATCTTGTCACAGCGTTCAGCGGCAACATTTCCAGCTCGCAGGTACATCGTTTCACAAGGCGCCCGTAGAAACAACTGGCGTTCCAGGGTCCCTCCGGCGTCGATCCCCTGCAACGGTGCATGCCGAGGAATGATCAGCAGTTTGACATCCTGGTCGACCAACTCCTGCAGGATTGCATCGATCAACTGGGGACTGGCGATCCGCTTCATGCGGGCACGAAGGGGAACCTCTCGATCATCGACCGTGCTTCCGTCCCTGGCGTGAAGCTCCGTATCTGATCCCTGGTCCACGTCGAGCTGGAAGGAAAACGGAAGGTTGCCGATTTCATCCAGCACATCCTGGACCAGTGAGGAAGAGGTTCCTGAAGATTCCGCGGCCAATGGGACATCAACAATTTCACTTTGGCTGCGTTGGCGCTGGACCTGCAGGACCAGCAGATCATTATCGTCCTTGCGCGCGAACCGAGCACCCCAGGAAATCAATGGAGCAACATCGCTGTCGGTGATGACTAAAACTGCAACCGTCATGCCCGTGTCCAGTCACTCCCGCTATTTGCGCGGATCACCTGGACCGTGGGAGATTCAACAGGGACTTACCATACCAGGATACGACCCTGCCCAGGCGATTCTGCTAGGCACGCTGTAGATCTTCGACCTGGCGAACATATTTTCTCGCCTGTCGCGTGTAGGTAGCGCGTTTCGTCTTGCTCCCCGCGATACGTGCCAAGCTATAGTACTTGTCAGCCAGGGCCTGTTTCACCTGGATCAGATTCTCGATCTTACTGGAACTCATCTCATTCACCTTCTGCCGCGAGAAGCCGATTGCTACCAGCAACGGTTTGGCTTCAAACACGACCCAATAATTGCCTTTACTACTTCCCTGCAACCGGCAATGCACCACATTTATGCAACGCCAGCAATGGATATACTGTACCGCTATAAGTAATAAAATGATAGGTGTCGGTATTCAGGGAACGGGTCCACCAGCGTCCGGACTGCCGTTGATTCGACAGCAGCCAGTTAACGCCTTTCTGCAAACGCGCGTCCTGGGCAGCAATTCCTGCATCCCGTAGCACCACGATCGCCAACCCCGTCTGGTGACCATCACTGGCCGGATCGTTGAATTGCTTCTCGTCACGCAACTTCTTGGCACGACTCCCGTCACCCCATGATTCCGGGGTCGCAAAGGTTCTCATCGACCAGCCGCCATCGGCACGCTGGTGCTTGAAAATCATCGCGATCGTTTCCTGCTGCTGAGCCTTCGTCAACACCCCTGGCAAACGCGTTGAGACCCACAATAACAAGAGACGCGAGTAATCGTGCGTCGGAGGTGTATCCTTGAAGTACTGGAGCAACCGTTGCAGCTGTGCCTGATGGGAAGAACTTAATGACTTGAAATAACCGGGCGCGGTCGCAATCGCCATGGCTGCCACCGTCGCCGACTGGTAATCGCTGGACTCGAACGGTGGCCAGCAACGAATATTACTCCAGGCACCATTTTCCGACTGAACCTGGAACATCAAATCCAGCGCGTCACGGGTAGCCGCGGATATTTCTCCGGTCACGTGGGCATCCCACTCGGCAAGACCTGCCGCGACATAGGCAACCTGCGTGGGCTTGAGCCCACTTTTCAATTCAGACAAGGGCTTGGCACGCATCTCGGCTAATTGCTGAACGAAAAATTCTCGCATGACTTCCTGGGGTTTCCCCAACACCGAGGTCAATGCTGGTCGCATCTGCAGGTACGTCCCGTTGGTATGACAGGAAACACACTTGCGACCTCGAGACCAGGCCACGGCTCCCTGGTCCACGTAACGCGCTGCCTTGGTCAGTGAAAACGGAATGACGGGTTCATCCTGTGAAGCCGCTGGAATCGTGATCGATTCAAAGCGATACTGCGCCGCTTTCTCAGGGTCCGCACCCTGGCCCACCAGGCAATTCATGCTGACCAGGCAAACCAACAATCTGCCACTTAACACCGATCTGCTGGACCTATGCTTCAGAAACATCTTGCTCTCCTCCAGGCATCGCCTGGTTTATTTAACCTTATCCCAAGCAACTGTCAGGCCACGTACAACCGGCCTGCCTAGCCATGATGTACCGTCACACCTTCCAGTCGTTCCCGCGCTTTTTCAGCACCTTCCTTGGTGACCCGGGTATGCAGCAACCACAGTTCCTTCAACGAGGGAAGTCCATGGATCTGGTCCAATACGTCATCGCCATGTTGTTCGTAGAAGAAAATCCTCCAGACGCGTTCATGCTTGTTGAGATCAAGCCGCGCACCCAGATCTTTCAAGGCTGCGATCGCATCCGGATGATCATCCCCCTTGGGCTCATCATCTTCTTCTTCCGGTGTTTCTTCTGCAGCATCTGCTTCGCCAGCATCTTTATCTGCAGCGTCTTTATCCGCAGCATCTGCTTCGCCAGCGTCTTTATCTGCAGCGTCTTTATCTGCAGTCTCAGCATCTGCTCCGCCAGCATCCGCCGCGTCATCCACGGACTCCTGATCTTCAATCGGCTCCAGCCCAGCGGTAAAATCCTGGTCCTGGTCGTCGCTTGCTGCTTCCTGGTCTTCCGGACGGTCTACCATCTTAATCCTCATTTACAAAGCGATTCTGTATGCCTGACTTCTAACTCCTCCAGCCTAACAAACCAGACCTGTCACGTCTGTACCCGAACCGTTTTTCTGGGAAAAAGCAGCACGCTTTCCTGGCCCTGGAAACCACTCCTGCCTTGCGTCACCACCGTGACTATTCAAGAGGTCCCGTTGAAATCCAGTCGTACTTGATCGACTCCGTGGTGAAACGACGTTTCACCAATAAACAGGGCGCCCGCATTAAATTGCCGCTGATTTTTCTCTGGCGACATGTTCTCGGCAGCCGTTACCAGGATCAACGCAACACGACCTTGCCAGGACATCAACAACGGGCACGTCACCTGCGCTGCCGCCTCCGTTTTCCAGATCGCCTCAACCTGTCCGCTGGCCAGACCATATTGCCGGGTCTCTCCGAAAGGAGCGTCCTGGGGATTGTAGAGTGCCACGATAACGCTATTTCCATCAGGAGTCAGCACCATGCCATCGGGAAACAAATCTTCCCCTCTTAAATCAATCACGACCGTCGGCTCACTCAAGGCGCCGGATTCGGCATCGAAATCATAATGCACGACGGTCTGGGTCGGTGAATCGATATCCCAGAGATTCCAACGATTGCCATCCCCGGGTGTCATGACCTTTCCGTTGGAACAAACCTGGTCATCCCGTAAACGAATCAACTGTCGATCCCGTAATCGCCAGTAGTAAAGCCCCGCTTTCTGCTCTTCGAATTTCAAATCCTTGGTCCCCAGGATGATACCTCCGGGAAAAGCAAGGCCATCGTTAATAATCGTCCCGGATACGTCTGCATCGATTTCTGCACAGAGATCCTCGGTATCGCCAGTCGCCAGGTTAAACAACTGGAGCTTGCGTTCCACGCCGACGACCATCACGTCAGGATCCTGCGTGGGAAAGGCAAATCCCGGACGTCCCGGCAAGGGCCAGTTGCGATTTTCACCGCTGGCCATGTCAAACATGTTTAGCGAGCCCTGGGTTGCGTCTGCACCGTGCTGAATCGCAACCCAGCTGAAATGCTTCTCGCCCAGTTGAATCGGACCCTCGGGGAGGTAACGCAGCGCCGGATCATCCGGGAGATACAAGACCTTCGTTTCAACAACTTCCACGATACACCTTTCTTTACCCAGGTAACATGACACGGCCACCACTGGCCACGATCGTCTGTCCGGTCATGAAACTGGATTCCTCACTGAGCAGGAAACGAGCAACTGCGGCAATTTCTTCCGGCTCACCAATGCGGCCGATCGGGGTCGCATCGATAATGACCTTGTGTACTTCATCCGACAACGTATGAGCCATTTCCGTTTCCGTCAGTCCCGGGCAAACACAATTCACTCGCAGGTTCGAGCCAGCCCAGGCCTGGGCCATGCAACGGGTCATGGCAATGACCGCTGCCTTCGAGGACGAATAGGCCACCTGGTTCTCACGCTCCCGCAGACCCGCAATCGAGGAAAAGGTTACGATACGTCCAAACCCACGCTCGATCATCTCGTCCTTGACCGCGTAGATCATGCTAAAAGTACCATCCAGGTTGATATTCAAGGTGGTTTTCCAGCGATCCCAGGTCATGTCGTCCGCGGACCCGGGGATACTGATCCCGGCGGCCGTAACCAGCATATCGATCGGCCCGAGTTGCTCACGTGCCTGGGCCGCAATCTGCTCGGCAGACTCGGGGGTAGAAACGTCACCGGGCACGATCATTCCCTGGCCACCCGCTGACTCCAGTTCCGCTAGTGTCTTTTCCGCCTCATCCGTCCGCGACAGGTAATTCATGGCGACCCGGGCACCTTCACCGGCCAGTCGCAGTGCCAAGGCCTTGCCAATCCCGCGTGTACCACCGGTGATCAAGACCACCTTGTCCTGGAAATCATCTCCCTGAGGTCCGGGTTTATTCATCGCTTATCATCATCCTTTTCACGAGAGTCAAGCACCTGATCAGGCCAGCAAGGGTCGGATCAGTTTTCCATGCACATCGGTTAAACGGTAATGCCGGCCCTGGAACTTATGCGTGAGTCGCTCATGGTCAACTCCAAGGCAGTGCAGGATCGTGGCATTCAAATCGAAAACCTCGACAGGATCTTCCACGATATTGTAAGAGTAGTCATCTGTTTTCCCGATCGTCACGCCAGGCTTGATACCACCACCGGCCATCCAGACCGTAAAACAACGGGGGTGATGATCACGCCCATAATTGTCCGCAGTCAACTTGCCCTGGCAGTAAACCGTACGTCCAAATTCTCCCCCCCAGATCACCAGGGTATCGTCGAGCATCCCCAGGTCCGCAAGATCCTGCACCAACCCCGCCGAGGGCTGGTCCGTTGCCAGCGCCTGCTTGCGAATATCACGCGGCAGGTTCGTATGCTGATCCCAGCCACGATGGTAAAGCTGTACGAAACGCACCCCGCGCTGCACCAGGCGACGGGCCAAAAGGCAATTCGCTGCAAAGGTTCCCGGTTTTTCACAATCCGGCCCATAACGTTCCAGGACATGCTTCGGCTCATCCGAGATATCGATTAATTCCGGGACGGATTTTTGCATTCTGAAAGCCAACTCATACTGCGCAATCCTCGTCGCAATCTCGGGATCCCCCACGCGTTCTAGTTTCAACTGGTTCAGTTTTGCCAGGTCATCCAACACGCCCCTGCGCAGCTGAGATCCCAGGCCCTGCGGGTTCGACAGGTAAAGCACCGGATCGCCCGCTCGTCGAAACTTGACACCCTGGTGCCGGCTGGGCAGGAAACCACTTCCCCACAAGCGGTCATAGAGAGGTTGCCCGCCATCCCCGGACGTCATGGCCACGAACGTCGGCAGATCTTCGTTCTGAGACCCCAGTCCATACGACACCCAGGATCCTATGCTGGGCCGTCCCGCCAACTGGTGACCGGTTTGCATGAACGTGATCGCTGGATCGTGATTGATGGCCTCGGTATGCAGGCTGCGGATGAAACTCAAGCGATCAGCGATCCTGGCCGTGTGCGGCAATAATTCACTTAACCAGGCACCACTCTGACCATGCTGGGCAAACTTGAACAGCGAGGGAGCTGTTGGGAAACTGGGTTGATCGGCCGTCATGCCAGTCAATCGCTGCCCCTGTCGTATGGAATCCGGTAACTCCTGGCCTGCTCGCTTTTGCAGGCCAGGCTTGTAATCATAAAGGTCCAACTGGGAAGGGGCACCCGACTGGCAGAGATAAATCACGCGTTTCGCCCGCGCGGGAAAATGTGGCAGGCCTGGCAGGCCTCCCGCCTGTTTCTCCGCCCCATCCGCTTCCTGATTCAACAGGGTTGCCAGGGCCATCGAGCCGAGACTCGTTCCGGTGGTCTGCAAGAATCGTCGCCGATCCAGGGCCGTCAGCAGGTCGGTTGTCTTGAACATATTAAATCCTTCATCGTGATTCCGCTGCAGACGAAATTTCCATCACTCGCGCATGACCGTTTCATCCAGATTGAACATCAAGCTTGCCAGGATGGTATAGGCAGCCAACTCCGCGACATCCAGCTCCTTGCGTACCGGTGACTCACCAAGGGAAACCAGCATGCTGGCTTCCTTGCGGTGACCGCGATAGTGCTCCAGGACTTGCTGGTAACGTGCAACCAATACAGTACGTTCTGCTATCGTCGGTGCCCGAGAAAGCACAACTCGGAATCCCCAGTCAAGTCGCTGCTCCACGTCGCCACCTGGCTCCCGCATCATGCGACTGGCCAAACCGCGGGCCGCCTCGATATAGGTAACATCATTGAGCAGGGCTAATGCCTGCAAGGGTGTATTGGTCAGGGAACGGTTCATCACGCACAGCTCGCGAGAGGTGGCATCAAAGGTCGTCATGGTTGGTGGGGGTACCGTTCGTTTCCAGAAGGTGTACATGCTGCGCCGATACAGGCGGCTGCCGTGATCCTGTACATACTCGTCACTGGCAATTTCCTTCCACAGGCCCTCCGGCTGATACGGCCTGACCGATGGCCCTCCGAGGGTCCTGACCAGCAAGCCCCCGGCAGCCAGGGCCTGGTCCCGGATGACTTCCGCCGGAAGCCTAAAACGAGGAGCTCGCGAGAGCCAGCGATTTGCCGGATCGGTGCGCAATCCCTGTTCGCTAACCTGCGAGGACTGGCGATACGTCGCACTGGTCACGATTAATCGTTGCATCGCCTTCACGTCCCAGTCCTGACGTACGAACTCGGCAGCCAACCAATCCAGTAAGGCAGGATGCGTTGGGCGTTCACCCTGCGATCCATAATCCTCCGGGGTCCGGACCAAACCAGCACCAAAATAGATGGACCAGTAGCGATTCACTGCCACGCGTGCCGTAAGTGGGTTCGAACGATCGACCAGCCAACGGGCCAGGCCCAGGCGGTTGGGAGCCGCTCCCACGGGTAAACGTGGCAGCACGGCAGGCACGCCCTGCTCAACCTGCTCTCCGGGCTGGTCATACTGTCCCCGCTTGAGAATAAAGGTCTCTCGCGATTTTCGCTGATCCAGCATCACCATCGTGGTAGGAACCTGATCCAGAATCTTTCTCCGTTGTCGACGCAGTTGAAGTCTCTCGAGGTAAGCCTTGCGAATTCCGGGCGCAGACTCATGTCGCAGGTAGTACTCCTCCATCTTCTGCCGCTGGGCTGGTGTCCTGCGAGCACGGCTCGCAATCTGTCCCACTGTGTCGGGCACCGAGATAATCTGGATTTCTGTCGCATCCAGTTCTCGGCGATAGAATCGCAGGTCATCCAACTGGCCACGGAAATGAGGTACTACCCCCTTGCTACCCAACCGGAGTGGGTACTCGGTCTTGAAGGTTCCTGTAAAAATATCCAGGTCCACCTGCAAGGGTGCAAGCTGGCCATCGACATAGAGTTTCAACCCGGCAGCTGTATGAGATCCATCGTAGGTCATTCCCACGTGATACCAATGCTCCGAAGCCAGCTTCTCTCGTGTACGTACGCGTAACGCATCGTCCAGCCAGCGTGGTCCATAATTCAGCTGCAAATGTCCATCCTGCAAGAAAAAGCTTAATCCCTTGTCCCGGGAATCCCCGTCATCCATCAGGGACAACAGCGTCCCTCCTCGAGCTTCGCTGGCCCACACCCAGGCTGTGAATGAAAATTTCTCGCGTCCCGTGAGATGAGGAAAATCCTTGATCTCGACAAATCGCTGACCATCCAGCAACAGCGCCTGGCCATGGCGCCTGAGAGCATCACGAAAACTGACCTCCCCTTCCGGAAGTACCACGATCTCCTTGACCGCTTCCTGACGATCCACCAGCTGACCGTCCAGGGGCAGATAAATCTCCAGGGATTCCTCGATCGAACCGTCAAGTTCAAGGGGTAAATCCCCCTGTTCCCAGGTTCGCTGTGCTCGCTTCAACTGGGGACGTTGATCTTCAAGTTGCCTGGCCAACTGTTGCAGCTTGGCATCAACCGCCTCCAGGGCTCTCTCATCGAAATCGGTCGGTGCACTCATGACAGGTACCGAGTTACCGAACTTCATTACGCGACCCTGTTCCGGGATGTTATTAAAGTACGCCATTAACTGGTAATAGTCCCGCTGTGTGAAAGGATCATATTTGTGATCGTGACATCGTGCACATGTCATCGTTAACCCAAGCCAGACCGTGGAAGTCGTTTCAACGCGATCCGCAGCGTATTCCACCAGGAACTCATCAAAGACAATACCTCCCTCGGAATTGGCTCGATGGTTGCGATGAAACCCCGTGGCAATTCGTTGCCTGACGGTCGCATTAGGAAGCAGGTCCCCGGCTAACTGCTCGATCGTAAACTGGTCAAAAGGCATACCCCGGTTGTAGGCCCCAATCACCCAGTCTCGCCAACGCCACATGAATCGCTCGCCATCGGTCTGGTACCCACTGGTATCAGCATAGCGAGCTGCATCCAGCCACTGGACAGCCATGCGTTCACCAAACTGCGGAGACGCCAGCAAGCGATCGACTAACCGCTCGTAGGCTCCAGGAGATTGATCCGCCAGGAAATCAGTAACCTCTGTCGGACTCGGCGGCAAGCCAGTCAGATCAAGCGTTACGCGGCGAATGAGTGTTTCTCGTTTCGCTTCTGGAGAAGGCTGTAGTTGTTCTTGTTCGAGTCGGGACAGTACAAAACGGTCAATTGCGTTGTGGCCCCAGTTTTTCTCCCCGGTGACCGGGATCACTGCTTGCCGAGGCTTATTAAACGACCAGTGCCCCTGCCAGTCGGCGCCCTGATCAATCCAGCGTCCAATCAGGGCAACCTGTTCAGCGCTGAGGCTTTTACCTGAATCCCGAGGAGGCATCCGTTCGTCATTATCTTTCGCCGTAATCCGGCTCCAGAGGTGACTGGCCGCGCGACTGCCTGGCGTGACCACCTGGCTGGAATCTCGCCTGCCAAACAATCCCTCGCGAAGATCCAATCGCAATTCGCCTTCCCGCTGAGCTGCGTCAGGGCCATGACATTGGTAGCAGTTATCCGACAAGATCGGCGCGATATCACGAGCAAACTGAACGGCAACTTCTGGTGGCGCCCCCCATGCCGGTGAGATCAGCAGCAGGACCATCAATGTCCAACAGCTTTGAGCCAAGAGCCCGCACAGACACTTCATCATCTGTCATTCCCTTTACGACTACAGGACCGGTAGAGACACTGGTACGCCCGTCATTTCCATGATCTGGATTCTACTGTATCTAGCCCGGGTTGTCCCCATGACCATCAAATTAGAGGGACCCCAGCAGGTCAACGAGCACGGCAGGATAGCCTGTCTGACGGGCAACTTGCGCATCCACCGCAACCAGGCATTCAAGGAGAAGTCGGCTCTTCCTTTTCAAGTCCCACCACATCCAGAAACCAGACTCCAGGAGCTACCTTGATGTCATCCATCTCAAGAATAGGATGACCATTGATCTGGTTGAGGGCCCAGGAACAGGCCCACTTGAAACGGCTGGTATTATCCTGCGTATTGTGCTTGTCCAGCAACAGTTGCACGGCATCCTGGGACTTCATGCGTCCCAGCGCGATCGCACAGGTTTGCTTAACTACCTGTCCTTCCGGATTAAAGATATCTTCATCGAGAATCCGCTGCGAAAACAATTTAACCAGCTCCGGCTCCGAATCATCGGCCTTGATCATTCCCACGGCCCAGACCGCAGCAGATCGCAGTGGAAACGTCATGCCGTTCTTCTGGCAACAACGTTTCAGGAGCGGCATGGCCGCGGCATATTTCATCTCGCCAAAGGCCTGGAAAATCTGGCCCAGTTGCTCGTTCACATCTTCCGCTGCAACGTCCTCGGGCAAGGACTCCTTGAGGATTTCCTCCATTTCAGAAGCCCTGCGAAGCATCGCAGGAAACTGGTCCACTGCCTTGAGCTTTCGCAAACCCCAGGCCGCCGTGGCAAACACTTCACCTTCCGAATCATCCAGCAACGCGGCCAGTTGTTTCGCCACAGGCTGATACTCCATTCCAACCAGCAGAATAATGGCCTGTTCTTTCGAACGCCAGGAGGTCACCGCACGGTCGAGTTCTTGGCTCAACAGACTAACCAGCAGGGGCTTCATCGCTTCCTGTTCATAAAGCTCCTTAATTCCCGCTGCCATCTCGAGCCGTACGGACAGCTTGCCATCATTTAAAAACGTGATCAGTTTTTTCAGGTGAGCCGCCTGGGGCTGTGCCGTCTTCAACCAGGCCTGTCCGATCGTACGTCGCACCTGGGGGTCCGAGCTTTTTTCCCAGCGATCCGACTGCTCCACAAGGTGACCAGGCCGCAGCGCAAGCAATGCTTGCAGAGCGGGTCGGGCCACCACCGTCTGTTTATCCGCTGCTAACTGTAACAATATCTTAAAGCACCGGTCCTGCTCGGCTGGACCAAGATCTGCCTTTGCCTGCTGCAATAACCAGGCAGCTACCAGTCGGTCCACCAGGGCGTTACCCGGAAGCTGGAGCAAGTTGTCTGCCTGTTCAATCAACGGCGTTTGCCCCAGTACAGCCAGCGCCTTGGCGGCTTCCACCCGGTAAGCGACACGCATATTTTCATTGCTGGCAATCTCCTCGAGACGTGGCACCACAGCCTGTTCCTGGACTGCTGCCAACTGTCGGATTGCCAATAGGGTCGCCCCCTGGTTCGTCAAGGAACCTTTCAGGCGTTCTTGCCAGAGCTGTCGAACGGACTGGTCTTCCCAGGCTGCCAGGGCCGGTTCTACCAGCATGGATAATTCGAAATCGCCTTCTTTTGCAACCTTCAGGAACAACGGGGCTGATTCACGTGCCTCCAGTTGAATCAGCGCATGAACCGTCGCCAATCGAGTGCTGCGGTTGCGCTGATCATCCGCCAGTACCGCTTGCAGATGAGGAATGGTTGTTTCCAGGTCCGGCACCTTGAAAAAAGAAGCCCTGTAAATCGCCTGTGCTGCCTGTCTCTGGACAGCACTTTCCGAACCCTTGAGAGCCTGGATCCAGAGAGGAACCAACCTGGGTGAATAACTCAGGGTCACGGGAGTCGTCTTGACCACGGGCTGGCGCATCATCGGCCAGTCAAATTTTATGGGTGCTGTCAGGTCTTCCTGTGCCAGGCTGGTTCGTGTCACGCCCGGGACCAATCCTGTTACCAGGAAAATCGCCAGTAACCAGGGCCTTAAGATCGATCGACACTTTTTCGCGACACGCATTGAATTGTCACCTGCTAAAAATGATTTACTACTGCGGCCTGGTCAGTCGCCAAGTCTGGATGCTCAACACGATGAATGCCAGGATCGAGACCAGGCCCAGGATATAACAGTTCACGGGAAACAGGTTGTATTCCTTGAATCCCGGTGCGTCGATGGCAGACAGGGCTGCTGCCAATGGGTTCACCTTGAGCACGTTTTCCACGATCGCACTACCAAACGTACCTCCGCGTCCCAGCCAGACTGCCAGGGTACCAATGCAAATCAGGATAAGCGAACCAAACGAGACGGTGGTGGCCGTTGTTGTACGTCGAAAAATACTGCTGCATGCAAATGTCAGTGAGAGTGCAAACACGGTCGTCACGGCGAGGCAGACCAGGACGTTAAGCACCTGGGGAATCAACGTCTGCTTGACAGCAATCATCATGACATAGGCGGGCAAGGTGGCAAGCAAGACCAGCAGAATCGTTATCACGACACTCAACAACTTACCGATGATAATCCGTAGTGGTGAAATAGGCGTCATCAACAATAATTGCCAGCCCCCGCTTTCACGCTCCGAGCTGATCAACCCGGCCGCCAGGCTGGGCGTGATCAACATGATCAGTGCGATCTGCCAGAGGACCAGGTAACTGCCAAGAGTTTCCAGGTCCCAGACCGTTGCCGATTGCATCACCACGGCAACCAGGCCCATGGAAATCACGATATTGATGCTCAGGATCCGAAACAGCCAATGGGCTCGACCGAATCGACGACAGCGAAATTCCTTAACCATCACCGGATTGGAGAGCGGACCAATGCCAGCCTTGCGACGCTGGGGGTCCACCAACCAGTGGATTCGGCGACTGAGTTGCTCTTGCTGGGACAACTCATCGGTAATGACACCCGCTGAACGTGAGCGATCAAAAATCTTCAGATTCAGGCGACTGATGGTCCATAGTGCACAGATCACGATCATGGCGATGGCCAGGATAGCGTATTTCAGTGGCGTTCCACTGACACCGATAAAACCCTGGCTGGTAAGATCCCCGTGCCCAAGAATTTCCATCACCGGCGTCAACGGTGAAAGACAACGGATCCATTCTGCCGTCGAGGTAAAGATTGATTCACGCCCTTGCAACACCAGGTGAGGCCCCAGCGTGACAACTGTCAACAAGAGGACCAGCCCATAGGTAGCTCGAATAGACGCATCAATCGAATTGGAATAACTGCTCACCAGGAATCCCAGCGCTGCATACTGGAAAGCAACCAGGGCCAACAGCGCATAGAGGGCAACCACATCATTAAGCAGCGAGATTCCGCCCATGGCATAACAGGCGGCTCCTGCAGGAAAACTCAAAATCAGCAGCAAGAGGACGAACACCATCACCCCTGCCATCTTGCCCTGGTAAATAGTCCTGGGCTTCATCGGAGAATTAAACAACAGCTGCAAGGTACCCTTGATCTTTTCGCGTACGATGGAAGTTGCTGGAAAGACGGGAACCAGGACGATGATGGCTGTCAACAGGCCGTAACCAAACAATCGGAATACCTGCTTCGCTTTATTCCCCGCCAGGTCAACGGTGGGATCCGCAGGCCAACGAAAGATAACTAACAGGGCAAACATTATCACAAACAACACCTGCAAGACCATGGCCTTGCGAGTACGTAACATGCCAATCAGTTCGCGTTGAATAATCGGGTTAGCAATCATGAACTTGTACCGTGAATCTCCTGAAACGGCCAAACGGGATGTGGCCGCCTCGTGATTTTACGTGTCGGCCTCCACCTGATCGTTCGCGGGATTTACCTGGCGTGTGACCGTCATGAATGCATCTTCCAGGTCGGTCTGTAATTCACGGAACTGGGTTATCGGTACAGATGCCTGCACCAGTTTCGCCAGGAGCTGGCTAAGCCCCTCGTCATCCAACGCAGTCCGAAAACGAATTGTCAGTTCTGCCAGTGATGCATTCACCTCAACACCCTTATCCAGTGATTCCCGCAGTACTGCCACTGCCTGGTTCACCGCTTCCGAAGAAGGTACCTGGATCTCGATCATGCGATTCTGATCCAGTTCTCGCAAGATCTGGTCAAGCGCTCCGGATGCCATTAGTTTTCCATTATGGATGATCGCCACCTGGTCACAGATTCGTGACAACTCCGGCAGGATATGGCTGGTCACGATCAGCGTCTTTCCCATTTCCGCCAATCGGAGCAACAATTCACGCATTTCGATCCGGGCTTCTGGATCCAGGCCATTGGCCGGTTCATCAAAAACCAGCACCTCCGGGTCATGCAACAGGGTCCGGGCAATTCCAACTCGCTGTTTCATCCCGTGACTCAAGGCTTCCACGTAGCGATCCTGCATGTAAGCCGAGTTGGTCGTTTCCATGACTTCCGCGATGCGACGGGCCCTCTCGACTCGTGCAATTCCAAAAGCGGCACCGAAGAAATCAAGATATTCTCGAACCCGCATGTTCTCGTAGGATCCAAATGTATCCGGCATGTATCCCACTAAGCGCTTGATCCGATGGGCGTCACGAACACAATCAGCTCCGGCAATACTGGCCTGCCCCTCGGTTGGCTTAGCCAGGCCTACCAGGATCTTGATCGTGGTGGTCTTGCCAGCACCATTGGGCCCGATGAAACCAAGAATTTGCCCCCGTTCCACGGTCAAGGAAACATTATCGACCGCAGTAAATTCGCCGTATCTCTTGGTCAGTCGGTCAACCACAACGACCGGTTCATGATTACTCATTACACTCTCCGAAAACACTCCACAAGTGACTGGCTAACGCGCCTGCCGCTTACCCTGAACTTCGAAATTGATACTCTTAACTTCCCACGAGTAGTTCTTGGCCCGTGCACCCTTGGCCGTCTGATCCTTGCCAGGCACCGCCTGCAGGGCAAGTACCAGTCCGCCCTGGTCATCCAACACCAACCTATCTTTCTGCTTGATGGTCACCGTCTGGGCACCAATCGGGTTTGCCATCAGTGACTGGTAATGCAGTTTTTCCTCCTGCCAGGTAAACAGCTCGAGATCGAACTGGTCACACTCTACGTCCAGGGTAATCGACACCTCGGACAGGTCCGCAGGCAACACCTGGGACGGCAACTGGACTCGCATCCAAATACGACGAGGATCAAAATTCTTTTCCAGCCATTTCCCGACATCCGGACTGTATAGCTCGGGCGGGGTCTGACCGTCCCGACTGGTTCCCATGCCAAGCGAACATAACCATGAAGGCACCACGAATGCTTCACCCCGAGGCGTCGGTTGCAGGTGCAACGGTACCGCCAGCAATGCACTTCCCAGCCGCTCATGTTCACTTGGAAACTTCAGGCCGACTTCCAGGGGCCGGGACCAGGCAAGGATCGTCGGCTGATCAGGAAATGATACCTTGCGCTCCTTGGATTGCTCCAGCAGGTCATTTAAAACCTGCTGACGATGACGTTGCTCATCTTCCAGGACCAGGCTGCCAAACAATTCACCCTTCTTGAGGCGATCCGCAGGACCGATCTCGAATTCATCCCCCTGGACTCGGACCGTGTAACGATCACCGGATGGAGTCACCAGAAGCACATCAGATATTTCTTCAAATGGTTCCAATTGAAGCCGTCCCGACATTCCCTCGCCTGCCAGGTGACCATAAGCTGCCAACGGCTGCTTCAGGGCCATGACTTGTTGAAACCTTGTTTCACGCACACCTTCCGGCAAGGTCAGGTTTTCCCACCTGGCCTCGCCATGATCCAGCCACACCAGTCGCCGACTGGCACCCTCTGACGCATCCTGGGACGGCCATAGCACCCCCCCCTGCTGTACACCAATCTCCTCCGTGGATTTGCTCTGGCTGTAAATCGCCGCCAGTCCGTTCACGGGCACGAACTGGGAATGATTTACCGGCGCCACCCACTGGGCCACGGCGACACTGGAAGGGACTGATTCACGCGACATCTTGCCCAGCACTGAAAGTACCCCGGCAGTGCAAAGTGCGGCCACCGGTCCAACCCACAGCAAACGGTCCAGGTGGCCGATACGCCCCAACCACCAACCTGCCAGCAAGAGAATCCCACAAAATGAACCCAGGATAACGATCACCCATTCCCTGGTCACGATCTGATAGCCAATCTGTTCACCGATGTATCGTTGAAAATTCTCCTCTCCCCAACTCGACGAGGTCGATTCACCAAAAAAGCGTTCCGCCAACTGCTGAAGAGGCAACGTATCCAATACTTCACCCGGGATACCCCGGGGCCGTATAAAAAGCTCTCGTCGCGGCCGTGACCAGGCTCTCAATTCCAGGGCCGTAAAAAGAATCTCTCCCTTACCGTACTTCAACCAGAAGGCCACAGGCCAATCGTTGACCGAATGAGTCACTTCCACTCCCTCGGTCACCAGCCGGATTAATTCCACCGGGATCTCTGCTTCACGCACCTCCGGCTTACTGCCGAGCGTATCATCATGAGAAATAATCTCGTACTCAGAGAGGTTCACACGATCCACCTCGTAGGCCGGAAAGGCGTCTCCCAATAACAACTGGACGGTACTGATATCAGTACGGTCCAGCATGACCCACAAGCGCCCCCCCTGGTTCAACCAACTACGAATACTCTCCCGGGATTCCGGCTCGTTTGCCAGGCGATTCCCTCCCAGCACGAGTTCGTCAACGGAACCCATTGCCAATGACCAGGGCAACTCGGAGTTCTCGTCCAACGTAGGAATCTGCCGCCACTCCTTCATGTTCATGAAGCGGCGAACTACCTTGATGGTTTCCAACACGGTATCCCGTGCCGGTTCCATTAATTCTTCGAATTGCTCATCACCTGTCGTCAGGTTGGTTTTGCCTTTCACGAAATCCGGGTAGTAACCGGTGATATTTTTTCGGGTAAACACTCGCACTGATGATTTGTGCCACATCGGATCGTCAGGACGACGAATCAAGGTCTCTTTTCCATCAGTACGATCGTAGAGACGCGACCGGACTTCCATCCGTCGCGTCGATTCCTCGATATTCTCGGGAATTCGAATCGGGTAACTTACCTTGCGTTTCGATTCCGCCGGCACCCAGAACTCACGTCCATACTGAATCGAATCATCCACCGCAAACGTGCTGGTCACCATCAGTCGCAGTGGCTTGGCCGTCGGATTCCAGACATCCGCCGAAACCAGTCCCCAGGAACCTGGACGGAACTGGTAAAACCCTGCCGCCTCGCCCATCGCAAAGATACTCGGCTGCAGATCCTCTGACTCCTGGGCTAGCAATCCAGGCCCCGGCCCAGACAACCCGCTGCAGAAAAAAACGATACAACCCAGCAGTTGCCAACAAAGCAAACCAGCGGATTTAACACC
>JAZADA010000348.1:0-2668 GCA_036124135.1 Planctomycetota bacterium
GCGACGCCTTCGTGAAGGCTGTCGAGGAGAAGACACGCAAGTACAACGCAACTCCGGAAAGCAGCCAATGGTGGACTTACCAAATCCTCAATGGCCCCCGCGCCAACACCTACGCCCGGGGATTTGGAGGAGTCACCGCCGCTCAACTCGACAGCCCCAAATTTCCCGCACAAGGCCTCGGGGCCGATTGGAATCCGGACGAGGCACAGTATTGGAAAAAACATATCCAGCCCCTGGAGAAATCTGCTGGCAACGGTGAGATCTGGCGGGAAATCAAAGGGACCCGGTACCACGGTCTACCCAAGGGAAGCCAGCCCCGGTTCGTGCGCCACCGAAAATGGAAAATGCTGCCTGGAATGTACCAGCGCCTGGAAGCGCATTATCAGAAACTGACCCAGGCGATCGCCGCCAGCAAGCGTCCTATCAACTGGGGCGTAGGCAGGTTGGAAATGGGTGGTGATTTCATGACTTATGCGGAAACCATCAGCTTCAATAAACTGGAGGACACCCTCCTGGCCGATCAGCTCAGCCATCACTACGACAAGCTTCACGGCGAAGGCAGCTGGAAAGAATTCCTCCTGGAACATTCCCGAATCATGCAACCCAATGCAAAGGTGATGACCGAGGTCTGGGAATTCAAGCCGACCATGAGCAGCACGGCGTTGGACAAGTAACCAAAACCGACAAACATTACGTGGTGGCCACCCTGTGGCCAAGGCGTTAGTAAGCCTGGCTTACTAACGCCTTTTTTCTTAAACCACTGGACGATCCTTGATGTTGCCAGGCTGCCTCAGGCAACACCTTTTCCTCTTCCGTCAGGTCCCCACCTGGATAGGTGTCCGGTACCAGGCGTTATAAAGATACCCTTTCATATTCCAATCAACGGTTTCCGGCTGGACAAGACCCGCCGAATCAATCGCACGAATGACCAATTGTTTCGTGCTGGCGGTGACCGCGATTTTCGCTTGCCAGAGGCACCAGCAATATTCCCGTGCAGGTGATACTATTTTCGATCGCTGCCAGGTCCTGCCCCCATCCGCCGAAATTTCAACGCGATCGATCGTTCGCCCCGGATCCCCTGGCGGCAACGCATAGCCGGACACGTCAATTTTACCACGGCCCACCCTGGCCTGTGCCGCTGGATTACAGATAGCCGAGTTAATGGGGAACTCGTAAATCGGTTGTGCCGCTTTCCATTCCTCCTGGCTGCCTTCGGTTACCAACTTGTAGGCGTTCGCCACGTAGTGGTTAGCAGAAGGACGATCGCTCACAACGATTCGACCAAGCCATTTCACGCTACGTGCCCCCACGTAACCGGGCACGACCGTCCGGATTGGGTAACCGTGATCAGGTGGCAACGCCCCGCCGTTCATCGTGGTCGCCAGCAGTGCCGCGTTTCCAGTACGGGTTTTCTCAAGCGCCTTGGCAACTGGGATCGATGCTCCGAACGGAAACGTCCGGCCGTTTTTCTCCACCTCGTCGACACTTTCGAACCAGACATGTTTTGCCTCGGCTTTTAACCCGGCCAATCGCAACACATCGGCCAGCCGGACGCCTCCCCAGCGTGCGTTACCAATCGGCCCTGCAGCCCATTGAACACCACCGACCTTTTTTACGCGGCTATGTTCATTTCGGCGATTCCCAGCGCACGTCAACGTGGCCGTTATCTCCGTGACGGGAAAACGATCTGCGAGTTCAGCGATCGAGATGCTCAGCTTTCGATCGACCAGGCCTTCAACTGTCAGTCGAAAAGAAGCCAGGTCCACCTTCGGGACAGGAGCATGACTACGGACATAAAAGTGTTTTACTGGAGTTTCCCACGAACGCACGAGGTGTTTCAATTCAGGTTCTGCATTCATCGGCAGCTCACCCCGCACAATCAACTGCTTTCCCTCGGCGGCCGGTTGCTGTGCGAACGACCAGGGCTGATTGATCAGCCCCACGGTGGTACTGGCTGCAGCCATGCCCAACCAGTGGCGTCGGCTAAGATCATGTTGATGGGGTTTTTGAACGGGCATGGGCAGGGCCTCACCAGGGAAAGAGCTAAACGCGATCCATCACAGCACAGGCCATGACTTCGTGGGGATAAGGTTTATCAGATCTGCCAGGGATTGGCAATAAATTATCCTTTACACACGACGCCCCACTCGCGGTGAACCATCCTAGCTCCAAAGAGGATCGGGGCTCAAATCGAGGTCGCAGAACTTGGTGAAATGCGCGAGCGCCTCATCAAACGTGCTGCCGGGACAACGTTCCAGGATAAAGTCCACATCCAGGTAGTTAGCACCAAACAAACGACAGTATTGGCTGACCGCCTGGGGACTGGCGACCACCTTACTTCGGGCCAGGTAGCGTTCAATCTTGGCCTCGTCCTGGTCCATCACGAAGACCCGCGATTCCCAAAGTAATCGCCAGGGCAGGAAATAAAAGGGATGCAAGTGGGAGGCAATAAGGACCGTGTTTCCTGCACGCAACAAACGCCCCAGGGGACGCAACTGGCGGACAAACCGTACATCATCCAGCACCACCAACTGCTCTTCCAACGCTGGCAACTGGATGCTCGGACTGACCAGCCGAAATGTTTTCACGGAACGATCACGGAACTGGCGATGATGCTGGCAGAGATAGTCAATCGCAGTCGTCTTTCCGCTGCCACTCATTCCCTGGA
>JAZADA010000349.1:0-2177 GCA_036124135.1 Planctomycetota bacterium
GGTAAATCTTTCAGGCTGTGCACTGCGATATCAATTTCGTCACGTAATAGAGCGGCCTGGATTTCCTTGGTGAACAGTCCCGGCGATCCACCGGCACTGAGTGGCCCGACCCGTGTGTCCCCGGTTGTCGAGATGAGAATGATTTCTACCTCGATGTCCTGCTGCCGCAACTGGCTTGCGATCCAGTTAGCTTGCCAGCGGGCCAGGGCACTACCTCGTGTTCCCAGGCGAAGAAGAGATGGGGAAGCCATGGGACGCGATTTCCAGAAATGGGAACGTGTTGATCAGGAATGTGGGACGAAAAATTGCCTGGCGACTTGGATTGTCCGCTTGAATTGACTCAGGATGGGCTGCTATCGGTTTCCGGAGGAGATGACTCCTGGGAATTTCCCAGGGCTGCGGCTTCGATCGTGGCAGCAATCGTAGCACCGGTTTCGGCTGCCGATTGACCGAGTTGGTTACTGGGGACCACGACACCACAACTGACCACGAACTGGATCGCCTGGTCAATGGAAATGTCGAGATCAACCGTTTCACTCTTGCAGACAGTGATCGTGAATCCCGTGGCTGGCATGGGAGATGTGGGCATTAAAATACTGAGCACGGGTTCCTGGACAACCTGTTCGATGGTCAACATGCTTTCCCCGGTGACAAAACCAACGGACCAGATCCCTTGTCTTGGATATTGCACAGCAACCACGCGTGTGAATTCAATCTCGCGTTCGGTGAAAACGAAATCGGTTACTTGCTTGACGGACGAGTAGACGGTTCGCACGAATGGTAAACGATTAATTAAACCCTCGGCGGTGTGCAGCAACATGCGGCCAATCTGCCCTGCGAGGAGCTTTCCCAGGATGTAGAGCAAGATGACGAAAAAACAGATGAACAGTGGGATCACCAGTTTGCGCTGCAGGTACTGAACCCGAACGAACTGGTGGTAGTACTGGTTTGCATTGGCCGTGTTCAGTGCCATGTCTCCCGGATGCTTCCTGACGCGCTGGAAGACTTCGTTAGGAATTCCCTGGCCACTGGCGATCCGGGTGTAGATGGTGTTGTTATGTCGAAAATTAACGATCTCACCATTTTGATCTCGTATCATCCCTTTTGCACTGCTGGACTGGGGAGGCGTTTCTGCAACGTCAATGATGCGCCAGACAATGATGCTGCGTGCAGTCCATTCAACCGGTTCCAGGATATAACGTTGAATCGTGGACCATGCCCAGAGGAAGACAACCAGCGTCAAGAGAGGCGGCAAGACGACTCCCAGGCCACTCAGCACCGCTCGACGGAACGGCCTGGCGTTTTGCTTGGGTTGATCAGGGAGAGCGTTCACGGCGAGAAACTCGGATGGGGTATGGAATATGCCAAGTCATGGAAGCCATGATATTGACAGGTGTTATCTGCGGCTTTCATTTTTCCATCTCTGGGACGTGTTGCAAGATGGTAAGCCAAAAGTTTTCGAGTGTTCGGTAGGTGCGTTGAACCGGTGTAGGCAAGGTGGGCCGCCAATTACAGTCATTCCTATAAAGGTTGAGTCCGTTTCTGACTCGAAAGAATCCTGCCGGCTAGCGAGGCAGATCATTGTTCCTGGCGAATCACCCGTGACAATAACCACGAGCCAGGACTACATTCGAGATCCTGCGGGCGCCTGCTCGACGGAGAATGCGAGCGATTTCGTTGAGCGTGGCACCACTCGTCATTACGTCGTCCACGACCAGCAGATGTTGGCCACGGACTCGATCAGGAACCGTGATTTGAAAAGCCCCGGAGACGTTGCGCTGACGTTGCGAGGAGGAGAGCATACCTTGTTTGCCGGTGGATCGAGTACAACGGACCAAACCGCTCGCCGGTCGCAGGTTCAGTTGAGAAAGAATTCCGACCAGGAGTAATTCCGTAGTGTAGACGACCCGGTGCAGTCGCCGTCTCCAGTGCATGGGTGTGTTGATGACCAGGTCGACAGAACGCAGTTCTGGTAATTCGTGAAGTCGTTGTCCCAGGAGGGCCCCGAGCGACAGGGTGAGCGTTTCCTCGGCGGCACGCTTGGATCTTAAAACCACTTCTCGCAGTGGCCCCCGGTACGGACCGAGAGCAAACGTGTCATCGAACCACAGCTTGCGATTGGCACAGCCGGGACAGTTGGTTACCGGCAGGTCACCCTGGTCGAGTTGAAACTGGCT
>JAZADA010000350.1:0-6275 GCA_036124135.1 Planctomycetota bacterium
CCTGAATCTCAAGAGAACACGCATCAGTAGCGCTGGCCTGGCTCACCTGAAGGCAATGAAATCGTTGCAGGTACTCCACCTGGAGCAGACAGCGATTGACGACCAGGGGATGCAATACCTGGCTGGACTGAAAAACCTGGAATACCTGAACCTCTTCGGTACCAGGATCACCGATCAGGGCCTGGCCCACGTTTCCGGACTCAGTAAATTACAGCGGCTATATGTCTGGCAGACCGCGGTGACCGACGATGGCGTGATCAAGTTGGAGAAAGCGTTGCCTGGGTTGCGGGTGGTGCGTGGCGTGAACCTGGCCAAGATCGCGGCAGAATTTCCGCCGGAGGAACCAGCGGCACTTCCCACTAAAACGATCCTGTTTGTTGCGACCACCAACGTGGCGGATGCGCCGCGATCACGCAATGGCGATAATATCGAGGTGGTGTTCCAGAATAAGTCGCAACGAGCGGTGAAGGTCGTCTGGGTTGGCTACGACGGCAAGTTGAAAGTCTATGGCGAAATCGCTGCCGGTGGCATGCGAGTGCAGAACTCGTATGCTAATAATTGCTGGTTGATCACCGATATGGCAGACGAGCCCATCGGTTATTTCATCTGCGGTCCCGAGCGTGCCTTGGCGGTGATTGGCAAGTAAGCCTCTGCATGCCTGCTAACGAAACGTGAACGAGGCCCCCGGGGTATGCCGGGGATTAAGCAGGTCGCCTTGAGGTGAAACTTCCCAGCAGGCGACATCGGCGTCGGTGGTGACCTTCCCAAGGGAGCGGGTTTTCCCTGAATAGTTGACGAAGAAGACTTGCCGTGAAGCGTCCTTGAAACGTATCTCCAGGGCCGTGGCATCATGGTCAGGCACCGTTTGCTGGCCGCTGTTGACAGCCAATCGGCGGATTGCGACCAATGATGAAGGGGTCGAGGTACGCCATGGTTCCTGGACCGTGGCAAACACGGTCGCTTTCCCCTGTCGCCGCAGCATCAGGTAATCGATTTCGCTGCCGACCGATTCGTTCATGGGAATCGCGTAGAGAGAGACGGTGGTATTTTTCGCGGGCAGCGCCCAGACGCGGACGTGGGCGTTCTCGTGCAACAGCGCGGTGGACTGTTTCGTCGGTGGCTTGGTGCGGGGTGCATTGTCCCAGCGAACCCGGACCATGCCATCCGTCATCGCGGAACGTGGATTGCGAGCAAACTTCAGCACGCCTCCGGGATTCAGTTGCTGGACAGGTGCCAGGGTCAGCTCCTCGGGATGGGCTTCGCCAAAGGAATGAAACATCCAGTCATACTGGTGCGAAGTTTCTGATTTGCAGAGATGCAGGTCGACGACACCAAAGGACGTCGTGAAGACGGTTCGTCGCATGTCGATTCCCTGGTAAATCCGTTTCGATTCAGCATCAGCCCACTGGATGGTTGGGTCGGAAAAGGATCCTCGCAGGCGGCCGACGGGGATGGCGCCGGAACTGCTAAACTGGTTGCGGCCATCAGCGACGACCACGTTGTGTGCATAGCTGGAGGTATAAAGGCTCATCAGTTCCCCAAGCTTGCCGTACCCGTATTCCATCGAGGTGATCTGTCCGTTGAAGGAGGGTATGGTGGCCAACTTGGCGGGGTGACCATGGGAACGTCCACCATAGAGGCCGTAATCAAAGATCACCTCTTTCCAGTCGATGGGCTCGGCAGCAGTTCGGTTGCGAAGAATTGCCATGCCCTTGATCGGTGCGATGTAGAGCGGGGGCCAGAGTGATTCCATGGGCACCTTGCCGTCGAGGTATTCCTGTTTCATGAGCTCCGCCTTCTTCTCCTGGGGACTGCTGTTCACTCGCTGTGCAGCCGCGATCATGGCAGGCCAGGCACCATAACCTGCATCCTTGAAGAGTTTCTCAGCCCAGGCGTATTGCTGGGGACTGGGACAGCCAAAACCGGCTCCCAGTCCATTGAGATTGACGCCGCCGCCATCGTCGATGTTGGGAAAGCCACCCCCGGCAAAGATGAAACGAGGGTGCGCCAGGAAACAATTTCGCAGTGCCAGGTTGCCCGACATGTCCAGTCCATGTGAGTGGAGTGTTTCCATGAACCCGACGTAGCTGTTAACCCCTCCGTAACTGCCGATCGAGCACTGGTGGATGCCGTCGTCCAGGACGATTCCCTTGAAAATGTCGTAGAATAATTGCAGCCCCTGGACGGGGCTTGGGTCGCCGAGGACACGGCCCATTGGCAGGTAGGGCATGTCTTCCTTGTTGACTGCAGCAAAGTAGGCGGGTTCCTCGAAGAGCGGCCCACTCATTCCCTCGTACATTCCCCAGCGGACGATATTATGTTCCAGGATACAGCGTTGCCCAGGTGTTAGTCCGTCCCACAGCAGGTCCAGGATGTAGATCCCCATGGCGTGGTAATAGCGAGGACCGAACTTCGGGAGATAACGACCACCGATGCGCCCCCCCCACCAGTCCCGGTCCTCTCGGTTCAGGACATAATTGAAATGCTTGGTCAGCCCGGTGTACTTGCGTGCAAAGATCGACGCCATTTGAAAGGCCTTGGATGCATAACGTGGATCTCCCGTAAGATAGTAGGCCTCGGCCAACAGCGTGATTCCGGAGTAACTGGAACGCCCCAGTGATGTTTCCCGGTAAGGAGCTGCCCCGGAAATTCCATGTCCCATCATGGACTTCCAGCGGGTGTCACGGAGGGATCCAATCAGGTCATTATCCTTCCCCGCGATGTAGGTTTTCCGGTAGATCTCGCGTTTTCCCTTTTGAGGCGGTCCTTCCACCGTTAGCTGGGTGACCAGGTCGATGTCCCCCGCTGGCGCAATCTGCTTTACCCGTGGTGTCTTGTGCCAGAGTCCGGAGTATTCAATGCCCATCCGTTCCCAGCCGCTGCCATAACCGTTGTGCTCAGACGGGCCATCCGGGAGGTATTGCTCGATCTCGAGATCGCTCATTTTCATCCAGTGATCAAGAGCCTCCAAACGTTCCCCGGAAAAATCGCCGGGAAATCCCCGCACGGGCTGTCCTGGCGTGCTAAGCGTGATGTTGCGGGCTCGAGTCCATTGTTGCAGCGCCGGTGTCATGGCAGCGGGATCTCGTTTCTTGAGCCAGGTGCGCAGGGTCTCCTGCATTTCTGCATTCGGCGGCGGCGACAGGACCGGGTGTTTGACCGGGCCTGCCGGGATCAGGTTCCAGAGGCGGTACTTCTGGCGCAAGGCGACGTCGTCATTCCAGAGGTAGATGTTGCCCCAACCGGAGTGGTTCTTCAAAGCTGCCGGTGCTTCAAAAATGACCTGCAGCGATTTTTCCTCGAACGGTTTTAATGTCACCTGGTCCAGGCTGACACGGACCTGTTGAGGTGCGATTCGCCTGTTGTCGGAAATGATCTCGTAGCTGCAGGGTTCATCGCAGCGGTTGCGGAGGGTGACCGTGTAGGTGTCGATCCGTTTGCCGGCGCGGACGGTGGTCTTCTTGCCGGCAACCCACCAGGCAGGTGGGATGCGGTATTGGTCGACCCAGCGAGGATGAGGGGGCATGGGGCCTACTTCGTCTGAAACCAGCAGCGCATCATAAATGGGGCGATCCAGGCCCTTGAGAAAGCGCACCGTCAGCGTGTGTTTGCCGGCGGCAAGTGTCATCCTTTGGTTGCCGATGCCGTGCCAGGCCCAGGGTTCCACATCTCCGCGGTGTCCGAGATAGGATCCGGTCGGGTATAGCTGCTGGGAGGCGAGTTTCTTGCCGTCGAGGTGGACTTCCACGTCTGTGAAATTGTCGGTCCAGGGAGTTTTTGCCTGGGAATCTTGCGGCCACAGTGGATGCATTCGCCGTTCCAGCACGTACCGGAGTGCAAGGCCGTATTGGCCTTTGGCGGGTACGGTAAATGAAAAATCCAGTGGCTGGTCACCCGGTTGAACGCAGGTGCGGCCAGAGGCAACGGCAGCCGGATTGCTGTGCGCCGGATACCACCCCCTCTTGTCAGGCTGGTCTGCCGGCGCTCGCCTGATCTGTTCCTGCTTTGCGCCGACTTCGGCCTCGACCAGGTTTCCCTCTCGCGCGAGCCTTGCCCAGGTGGCTCGTCGCATGGCCGTGGGGCGCGTCGCCTCGGTTGTTTCATGACGAGCCAGTTCCGCTTCAAGGGCCGCTTGATCAGTGTCATGTTGACGGTGTAATTCCCAGAGGCTGCGTTGGCCCAGGGCGCCTTCAAAAACATACAGGTCATCGACCGCGAGGGCCGCCATGGGTTGGCCAATTTGCAATGCCACGGGGGTGCGACTCAACTGCATGGAAAGGGCTGCATAAGGCCGAGCCTTCCAGTAGGCACGTAAGATACCGTTCGTGGTGCCGACACCTTCAGGCTGCCACGTAAGCGCCAGGTGCTCACGACTGCCCTGCACCCAGTAGAGGGCATCAAAACAGTCGAGGTGCACGGTTTTATTGCCCTCGTAGACAAATAACCCGCCGCTCTTCGAGAGCTTGATGATGGGCTTGTCGTCGGCATCCAGTAGCGTGAGTAAGTTATCGTCTGGTGCGGTGAGCCATTCCTTGACCTCGAGCAGCTGCCATAAAGCAATGGTCCATGATGTGCTCTTTGCCAGTGCGGGTAATTCGATACGCAAGGAGGCCCCAGGGTCTTTTTCAGCAAACCAGGCGGCCTTCCCGTGGACTGCCGGACCCCGCAGTTGGGGTCCGGGAGCACCCGTGATCGTGAAGGGGGCAGCCGACACTGTCGCTGCTTGCAGGGTGCTGTCGAACGAATGGTAGAACAGTAGGCGCGGCGAAGCGGTTGCCGGAGTGACCAGGGTGGCAACGAGTAAAAGGCCGCTATTGAGAATCCAGGATGTGCGGGACATGATGAGTTTCCAATCGTGAGAGACGTGTCATGAAAACCTGGCGTGGCGACGCCATGGTATCATAATTCTCTTTCCCCGGGTGTCTGGGGGATACGTTGATTATGGTATCCTGTGAGTAACGTTGCGTCCGTGTCCACTTGATCCCCGTGAAGAAAGAATCGTGATGCAGTTCGTGGCAAAAATCGTGGTGCTGGCGCTGGTGTTGGTGAGTTCAGCTGCCGCGCAGGCGAAAAAGCCGAACGTCCTTTTGATTTGTGTTGATGATTTGAGACCTGAGTTGGGCTGCTTTGGTGTCGACTACATCAAATCTCCGCATATTGATGAGCTGGCGGCAGCGGGTCGTACCTTTCGCAGGCATTATGTCCAGGCGCCTACCTGTGGGGCATCTCGCTACACGTTGCTTACCGGGATCTATGGACCTGCCAGCAACGCCGCGCTGTTTCAACGGGCCAGTCGTATCCAGAAGAGCCCGCGGGATGTTCCGGCCAGTATGCCTGCCTGGTTCAGGCAGCATGGATACACAACCGTTTCCATTGGCAAGGTTTCTCATCATCCCGGGGGCCGAGGGGGACGCGACTGGAATGACGACAAGCAACCGGAAATGCCCAATTCATGGGATCGACACCTGCTGCCTGCTGGCCCCTGGCAGCATCCGCGTGGCTGGATGCATGGCCTGGCAAACGGTGAGATTCGCATCGATGCCGGCAAGATGGATGTCCTGCAGGCCACCGACGGACCTGACTCGATCTATCCGGATGGCCAGACCATTCCGGAAGCGCTGAAACAGCTCGACCAGTTAGCAGCCGACGGGAAGAAACCATTCTTCCTGGCGGTGGGCATCCTCCGCCCTCACCTGCCCTTCGGCGCCCCACGCAAGTATCACGATCTTTACAAGGGGGTGCAGTTGCCGGTGACGCCACATCCAGGCAAGCCGCAAGGGAAAACGACCTGGCACGGTTCCGGGGAGTTCATGAAGTACAACCGGTGGAAACGTAATCCCAATACCGATGCCGACTTTGCCATGGATGTGCGGCGAGCCTATGCGGCTTGCGTTAGTTATGCGGATGCCCAGGTGGGACGTGTCATGGCCAGGTTGCGTAAGACCGGGCAAGCGGACAATACGATCGTCATTCTCTGGGGTGATCACGGCTGGCACCTGGGAGAACATGCGATCTGGGGGAAGCATGCCCTGTTCGAAGAATCGCTTCGATCCCCCCTGGTGATTCGTTACCCGGGAATCCCGCAGGGTGGTGCGTCGACCCGGGCGATGGTGGAAACGCTCGACATCTTTCCTACGCTTTGTGACCTGGCTGGATTGCCGAAACCCGGCTACCTGCACGGGGTCTCGCTACTACCACTGCTCAAGGATCCATCTGGAAAGGGGCACGTGGCGATCGCTTATCGGAGCAAGGCACAGACGATTCGTACGGATACG
>JAZADA010000351.1:0-6681 GCA_036124135.1 Planctomycetota bacterium
CAGAAGAACAAGCTGGACATCCTCAACCGACTGGACCGAGACCGCTTGCAGCAACGTGGCGCCGAGAGCCAGATCGAGTCAGCAATCTCCAACTACGAGTTGGCCTATCGCATGCAGATGGCCGTACCCGGCCTGATGGATCTGGGCGACGAAACCAAGGCCACGCTGGACATGTACGGAGTTAATGACAAGTTCAAGAACACCCAGACATTCGGACGCAATTGCCTGGTCGCCAGGCGACTGATCGAGAAGGGCGTTCGGTTCATCGAACTTACCTGCCCAGGGGGAAATGGGGATCGCTGGGACCAGCATGCGGGCCTGAAAGATGGTCACACCAAGAACGCACTGTCCGTGGATAAACCGATTGCAGGCCTGCTCGCCGATCTGAAGCAGCGTGGATTACTCGACTCGACCCTGGTGATCTGGTCAGGGGAATTTGGACGAACACCCTTTGCACAGGGAACCAACGGGCGAGACCACAACCCCTTCGGCTTTAGCCTCTGGATGGCAGGGGGTGGCGTCAAGGGCGGAATGACGTATGGATCGACCGACGAGTACGGTTACAAGGCGATTGACAAGAAAGTTGAGATCCACGATCTCCACGCCACCATGCTGCACCTGCTGGGCATGGATCACACCAAGATGACCTTTCGTTTCAGCAGTCGCGACATGCGGTTAACGGACGTTCACGGAAACGTCATTCACGAGATACTGGCTTAACCATGAAACCATATAAACACGTGCACGGATCGCCTCGCCTTTACCTTGTCCAGGCCATTCTTCTGGCATTACTGGCTGGCAACGTAACGCACGCCGTTGCGCAAAAAGCAGGCCCGCTACCACGTCACGCCTGGACGCTGGATGCCAGCCATTTCCGGGAAGGTGGTTTCCAGGCCACTTCAGGAACGCTGCATGGAACCGTTGTGGGGCCTGCCCGTTTCGCTAAATCGGCGCCCCAGGCCCTGGCGCTGGATGGTGAGCAGACCGAAATTAAGATCGCTACGATCTCGAAGGAACAGCCGGCCGCAAAACAGCTGCCGACGCAGTCGATTTCAGTAGAAACCTGGATTTACCCGACTCGCATCCAACCCTGGGGCGCCATGGTAAGCGCCATCCAGGACAACGGAAACTACGAGCGAGGATGGATGCTTGGCACACGTGAAGACACCTTCTGCTTCGGACTCAGCAGCCAATCAAAACGCAAGTTGACCTACCTCACCAATCCCCAGCCCTTTCTGCCCGGAAACTGGTACCACGTCGTGGGAACCTATGACGGGAAACAATTAAAACTATTTGTCGATGGACGGCTTCGTGCCCAATCAACGGCCCAGCAGGGGGCCATTGCGTACCCACCCGAGGGCCCGGTCGTCCTGGGCGCTTACCGGGATGCTGATGAACACCACGCCCTGAAAGGGCAAATAGGGCAGGCAGCCATATTCAACGAGGCACTCTCGGACGCAGAAATCCTGGCGCGTTTCCGTCGCGACAAGGCCCCCTATCCCAATGTCGACCCGGTACCCAGTTCCGTGGCCGGCTGGCCAACGTACAACCGAGACCTTCGACGTAGCGGCTATACGCCCGAGACTTTGAAATTACCACTGGCCCCCGGCTGGACCTACCAGGCCATGAAGCCGCCGGCTCCCGCCTGGCCAGCACCCGCAAAGCAGGACTTCTGGCACAACAAGGACCATTTGCCAGCCCGCGTCACCTACGACCGTGCCTTCCACCTTATTTCCGATGGCCGACGATTGATCTTTGCTTCTTCTGCCGAGGACCATGTCACCTGTCTTGACGCTCATACGGCGGCTCTGCAATGGCGTTTTACGACCGAGGGTCCGGTACGCCTGGCGCCGACGATTGACCAGGGACGTGTCTATTTCGGCAGCGACGACGGTTTCGTCTATTGCCTGGATCTCTCGCAGGGAAAACTTCTCTGGAAATATCGGGCAGCTCCATCCGAACGCCGCATACCCGGCAACCAGCGTATCATCTCGGCCTGGCCCGTCCGTAGTGGTGTGGTGGTCGATCAAGGCCAGGCACGCTTCTCCGCTGGCCTGTTCCCAGCACAAGGAACCTACCAGTTCGCAGTCGACGCGGAAGCCGGAACACTCCTGGCCAAGGGCACGCTGAATTTTTCTCCGCAGGGATACCTGCAGCGCCGGGGCACACGTCTCATGGTGGCCCGCGGTCGCAATCCCACACCACAACGTATTGGCGACCTTTCCCGGACGGACAAACCGCTGGCCCCCGATACAAGCAAAACCGTAGCTGAATTCCCCCACGCCACCATCTATTCAGGTGCCACCCGATTTTCCGGCGGCGACGACAAGGTGGCGGCGCTCGACTCCGAGGGAAAAACACTCTGGTCAGCTGCCGTCCGTGGCAAACCCTACTCGCTGGCCATCGCCGGCAATCGCCTCTTTGTCAGCACCGACCAGGGGACCATTCATTGCTTCGCACCCGGGTCCCCAGCGTCACCACCCATCGTCATTACCGAAAGACCTGTCCCGAACCCGGAGAGTCTTTTCTACGACAACACCGATGAACGCCTCGCCTATGAGCAGCGTGCCAACCGCCTCCTGGAGGCCGGACGCCAATTCCAGGGAAACAGGCTGGACCAGGGATATTGTCTCGTCCTCGGCTCAGGCAAGGGACGCCTGGCATACGAGTTGGCTCAGCGCAGCCAGATGCAAATCGTAACGCTCATGCAAGATCCCGCTCGAGTGACCGCCGCCCGGGAAGCATTTCGCCAAGCCGGTTTATACGGACGCGTCGTGGTTCACGAAGGTCCCCTGGACACGTTGAGTTATGCCAGTGAACTGTTCAACCTTGTCTGCGTGGACCAGCAGGATCGGAAAACCGCCCCCGCGACTCCGCTGCAGGAAGTCTACCGCCTGTTACGTCCGGCTGGCGGCGTCGCCATGGTCGATGGCGCACCTGGCAACCAGCTCACGTCGTCCACGCTGCGATCGTGGGCAGCTCGCGTCCCCGCCAATACGCCTCACCGGTTTGATCACCCGGATCTACCATTCATCCTGCGCCGCGCCCCCCAGGCCAAGATCGGCGACTGGACGCATATGTATGCGGGACCGGAAAACACCGCCTGCAGCAATGACGAACTTGTCTCCGGGCAACTCGAGCTTCAATGGTTTGGCCGACCAGGTCCCCAGCACATGGTCGATCGTCACCATCGGACCGTGCCACCGCTGGTGGTCGCTGGACGGATGTTCCTGCCAGGCAACAATCGCATCATCGGGGTTGATGCTTACAATGGCACGGTTTTATGGGAGACCTTGATCGACGACTTTCGTCGCGTGGGGGCCATGCGAGACAGTGGCAGCATGGTCGCTGCCCGCGACCTGGTATACGCAGTGGCACGCGATAAGTGCTATTTACTGGAGGCCGAGACCGGAAAAATCCTGAGGCACTTCGCAACGCCAGCACGGACAGATAAGTCGCCACGTCACTGGGGATACGTGGCCCACGTGGGCGATCACCTGTACGGTAGTGCAACACGGGTTGGCGCGGCCCGTCGCCAGCATTCCCGCCAGCAGATTGACGAAACCTACTACGACTTTATTCCCATCGTTACCAGCGACTCACTCTTCTGTCGCGACCGTCTCCAGGGAAAGTTGCACTGGAATTACCAGCCCACGGGAAGCATCCTGAATCCCACGATCACGATCACGAGCAAGCGCGTTTTCCTGGTGGAGAGCTCCGATCCAATCACCCTCCAAAACACCGGGGGACGTGCCACCTTACAGCAATTGCTTAGCAAGGGTTCACGACTGGTCGCCCTTGATCGACTCACCGGAAAAGTTCTCTGGAAAAAGCCTACGGGGCTCCAACGCGCTCAGCACCATCTTTTCCTCGGGCATTCCAAGGGAATCTTACTCGCGGTCAGCACCCGCAACCAAGGTAAAGGGGCAGCCCAGCAGGTCTGGTATGACATCCATGCCTTCTCGGCCCAGGACGGCAAACCACTTTGGCAATCATCACAGAACCAACGCACGAATATCGGGGGTTCTCATGGCGAACAGGATCATCATCCGGCAATCGTCGGTGACATTGTCTACGTGGAACCTTATGCATACCATCTGGAGACCGGTGTTCGCCGTGAAAATTGGCGTATGAACCGCAACGGGCATGGCTGCGGAACGATCTCGGCGTCGGCAACGGCATGTTTCTTTCGAGCAGGACATCCTACGATGTGCGATCTTAGTACCGGAAAGTTCCGCAAGGTAACCCAGGTGAGTCGCCCGGGATGCTGGATCAACATGATTCCCGCAGGTGGCCTGTTACTGATCCCCGAGGCGAGTTCCGGATGCACTTGCGACTATCCGATCCAAACGTCGATGGCCTTCCGGCCTGTTTCTCGAGGTCAATCTCCAGCCGTCAAACCCTAACATCAGGTACCACCTTTCGCTACAATCACGGGGCGATCCTACCAACTGTCCAAAGGAACTCCACATGCACCAGGTTAAAATATTCAAGAGTATTGAAAGCGAAATCCCCACGCTTGAGGAAGAAATGAACCAGTGGCTCTCGGAAAGTGGCGCCAAGGTGGTCAACATCACGGGGAACATCGCCGCTCAATCGACCAACGGGGGATCCCTTGGTGGCAGCTTCTCCGGCTCAGATGTCATCTTGTTTGTTCTCTATGAGAAACCCTAATGAATGACCGGCCATCCTCATCCCCGGTCTAGGGAGCCTGTCAAAAGAGCAGGGCAGCCATGAAGATTGATCGCATTGAGTTCTACCTGGTCGCCATGCCGTTGCTCTATCCATGGCGTACGGCTTACGGCGAAGACCATGCCATTCACGCTCTCCTTTGCCGGCTCGGCAGTGGATCCGTAGCCGCCTGGGGAGAAAGCTCGCCGCTGGCCGCCCCCTGTTACAGTGCCGAATGGGCCGGCGGAGCGTACCAGGTCGCTCGCCAGTGGCTGGGTCCCGCCATCCTCGGCCAGACGATCGACACTCCCCTGGACCTGCAACAGCGGCTGGCTATTTACAAGGGGAATCCTTTTGCCAAGGCTGCCCTGGACACTGCCTGGTGGGCCCTGCACAGCAAGATCGAAAACGTTTCCCTGCACCAGGCTATCGGCGCAACACGCACCCAGGTTCCCGTGGGAGCAGACTTCGGAGTCATGGATTCTATCGACCAGTTACTCGAGGCCATGGCTCCGGCCGTGGAACAGGGCTTTGCGCGCGTCAAGTTGAAGTACCGACCGGGGTGGGATCTACCGATGGTCCGCGAAGTCCGCAGGGCTTTTCCTGACACGGTCATCCACATCGACTGCAACAGTGGATACACGCTGGAAGCCTTGCCGGAATTCCGGGAACTTGACGCCTGCCAGTTAGCCATGATTGAGCAACCCCTGGCCCATGACGACCTGCTGGATCACGCCACCCTCCAGGAGGCAATTCACACACCGGTTTGCCTGGACGAAAGCATTCGATCCCTGCACCTGGCAAAACAGGCAACACAACTGAAAAGCTGCCAGTGGGTCAACATCAAGCCGGGCAGGGTAGGGGGGCTTACCAACGCGATTGCGATACACGACTGGTGCCAGGCTGCCGACATCCCTTGCTGGGTCGGAGGCATGCTGGAGAGCGCGGTTGGTTCCGCATTCTGTACGGCTCTCGCCATGCTTGATAATTTCCAGTATCCCGCCGACATTTTCCCCAGCAGCCGCTTCTACGCCGAGGACCTATCCGATCCACCCCTTGAACTGGATCGAGACCCAGACGGTCTTCCCGCGGTATCGGCTCCCCTGGTTTTACCCGAACCGGTCCCCCAGCGACTGGATACGATGACCCTCGAGTCAGACATCCAGACCTGACTTTTACTCGCTGGACTGACGACCCGTGATCGGATAGAGGACGTCCTGGAATCCTTTCCCGGAATGTTCCCCGGGAGGAACGAGTCCATCAACGAACGCTTCATCTTCCGGCGTAACCTCGATATCAAGGCAGCCCAGGTTGTCATCAAAGTGTTCCATCGTGCGGGGCCCGATAATCACGGAAGTCAGGTTCGGATTAGCCAGGCACCAGGCGAGTGCAAACTGGCTGAGACCCTGGTTACGGCTATCGCAATATTCCTTCAGGGATTGGGCCACATGAAAACTGGCTTCACGCAATTCGGCCTGTTGCATGCGCACGTCACCCCGCGCGGCGCGGCTATCGGCAGGGTGCTCCGCACCTGGCAAGTACTTGCCAGTCAGGACGCCACGTGCCAACGGGCTGTAACAGACAACACCCAGGCCATGTTCACGGCAGAGCGGAAACAATTCCACTTCCGGATCACGATTCACAATGTTGTAGAGTGGCTGGACACAGGCGAATCGCTCCAGGTTATGACGTTCGCTCGTCCAGAGGGACTCGCACAACCTCCATGCCCGAAAGTTCGAGCAGGCGATATAACGAACCTTGCCGGATCGCACCATGTCATCCATGGCCCGCAATGTCTCCTCGATAGGTGTCGTATAATCGGGCGCATGGTCATAGTAAATATCGATGTAATCGGTATTCAACCGACGGAGGCTGGCCTCTACAGCTCGCATCATGTGAATGCGACCGGAACCATAATCATTTGGCCCATCGCCTACTTTCTGACGCCCCTTGGTTGCCAGCACCACCTGGTCACGTCGATCGGCCAGTGCCTTGCCAACAAGCACCTCT
>JAZADA010000352.1:0-8204 GCA_036124135.1 Planctomycetota bacterium
CTTACGATAGGCACCGACACCAAAGGAACCATCTTCATTCTGCCTTGCCGCCAGAAATGCCAGGCCACGATTAACCGCATCTCGCGTCTTGGGCTTCATCAGGTTAACCGGTACGCGACGAGGCGCAGCCGTTGGCTGCCCACTGGCAGACATCATTAGCCTGCCGGGCAAGGGAACCGTTCCCATTCCCGCGATGATAATAATGAGGGCATGTCGTCGCAGAAAACGTGCCATGTCAAATCGCTCCTGCCCCTTTGCCGATGCAATCGGTTGAACTACTTCACTTGCCAAACTATTTCCGTTTATGGTCTCTCGTCAGCCTGTTCAGCAAGTCGACGATAAAACGCTTCCAGTAAACGTTCATACTTGGGTAAAAACTGGTCCGCCGCAGCCCCGCGCAACTGGGCCTGAACCCGGGCGGGAAGATAGCCCCACAACTCTTCCATCGTCGCAGCAGCGTCACCAGCTTCAACCGGTTCAGCATTTCCCTGCCCGACACGCTCCGAACTATCGGTGGCAGGTTTGGGAGATGACGACGGATCATCCGAATCCTGGATCCCTGCCGAGGCAGCGGCCCCGGCACCAGGCCGGAAAGAGGAACTACCAGATTGCTGGCGTAACTGTTTCATCAGGTCTGCCAAATCCTGGCTAATCATCTTTTGAAGTTGCTGGGTTTCCCGGCCCAGGTCACCTACGGCCAGGCGCCCCTGCACGTTTTCCATCGAGGCACCGATACGCAACCACGAATTTCTTTCTGATTCCTGGCCTACATCTTCACCCTGCGTCAGCCGGCGCTGCCGATCTCGATCAACCTCTGGCCCCTGGTCTGCGGAAGATTTCCCCGGGCGTTCCTTCCCGGTCCCCGGAAGCTGATCCAAGCCCTGGAACAATTCATCCTCGACACTTTTCGGAGGCATTTTCTCTTGCGGTCCTGCTTCTTTCGAGGCAGGCTGCGTCGCCCAAGCGGTGCCGCTCGTCGCTACAACCAGTATCACAAACGCCCTGGCATGGCAGGCCATGCATCCCAGCAACCGCTTTTTATAACCTGTCATAAGAAACAACCTCGCTTCATCATTCTAGTGCAATTCGTCGCCTTCTGTCAGCGACGGTTTTACGGTTGGCGTGGCACGGCTCCTCGCAAGCGTTCCACGATTTCAGCCAACTGCCCCTGCTGTTTTGCCAGTTCCGCAACCTGTTCCTCTTGCCGTGGCGTCCAACGCCCCGTGGTCAGTCGCACCTTACCGAGAGCTTCCGTCTGTCTATTAATATCGTCCTGCATCAGATTTAACAGGATTAATTCTGACAAGCTGCGGGGACGAGCCGCTCCAGGCAACGGTCGTGAACCCTCGACAGGCGAATTCGCTGCATCATTCGTATCATGCGGCGACTTTTCTCCTAACGCTTCCAGCAATCGCTTTAGCTGCTTTACCACCGAAGATTGAACTTCCTGAACCATCACCTGCCCTGTTTTTTCTCCCTCCAGAGCATCAGCAGCACGCGCCATCGTTTCACCTACTACCTGGATACCAAATCGAAAGGCTTCCGACTGCTGCAACGACGCCCCTGCCGCCAGGGCATCTCTCGCCAAAAGACGTTGCTGCTCTGCCAGGCCATCCAACACGCCACGTTGAATTCGCGTCAGTTTCAAATCGGGAGCAACGTTTCTTAACCGGTCAAGCGACTTGGTCTCACGCATTATTTGCTCCTGCCTCGCCAGGAAATCGACCAGCTCTCCCTTTACTTTCTGAAGCTGTTCCTGCAACAAATCACTTTTCACTTGGAACATGTCCCGTTGCAAATGCTGCTGTGCTTCCGCTATTTTTTGCTCGGCTTCCCGGCTACCGGCCTCCGCATCAGCCGCCTGCTGCTGGTTCATCGCCTGGCCCGCAAGCTTCATCTTCTGACCTGCACCCTGGATGACCTGCGCGGCCTGTTCCGCACCGAGCTGCTGCAAGGCTCTCTCCAGGGGCTGCAGCTGCCTGGCAATCTCGCCTTGTTTCTCGGCTAACTGAGTAAACAGCTTGTTTCGCACAGCCACCTGCGGCTCATCGCTGGCCTGCTGCACCTGGCTTCCCAGGTCACCTTGCCTGGCTCCCAACTCTTCCAACTGACGGGTCACTTTACGAAGTTCTCCCAGGACGCGATCCAATCGATACTGGTGGCGATTACCCAGGATCAAAAGCATTCTCTGCAGGCCATCGTGCACCCCAATTTCAATCCGGATGGCCTTTCCCAGTTGATTCCGCTGGATATCTCGCCCACTTTCCCGCATCTGGCCCGCAAGTGCTTCCTGCCTGGCCAGGGCCAGCGCATCTACCAGGATCGCTGCGGAATCCTCATCTTCCTGGCTTAATCGCTCCTGCATCTGCAGCATGCGTTCCAGGATCGTTTCCAGTTGCCTAGCCAGTTCGATCTGACGTTCGCCCCACTGCACCTGCTCCTGTCGTTCCGGTTCGGTCAATTGGGATTCTGTACGACCAAGACGATCAACCTGTAACCGCTGAACCTGCTGGATGTACTGTTCCTGGAGGTCTGCCACGCGGCGTAGATCATGAGAAAACCGTCGATAATCTTCCTGCTGAGAAATTTCACCCAACAGCTCTTCCAGCAACTGGATCACTTTCTGCTGCTCCCGGACCACCTGCAGCCACGCCAATCGAACTTCCGCATGAACAGGTGCCTGGAACGCGTCTACCTCGTCTCGAGGGAGGTCTTCCAGGGCCTTTTCACGATCGGCACGAGCTGTTTTCAGTGCTGCCAGTAATTGAGATTCGATGCGCTCCAGGTGTTGCTGGTGGATATCCACCAGCCGCTGCGCCAGCTGTTCTAACTGCCGTGACAATTCCGGCAACTGAACTCGATTATGTCGCAGCATACGCAACAAGTGCTGCACATCAGCGGGAATGCTATCAGGCACATCCGAGAGTACCTGTCGTACCTGCCGCTGGTTTAGCTCCACGCTTTGCATGTGATCCAGATCTGATTTCTGGAAGGTACCCGGATCCTGGAACTGCAACCCGATTTCTTGAGCATGCTGGAAGGTATCTCGCTGACTACGCAGGGAATTTTTTAACCGGGTCACGATCCGAGCCTGCTGCCGCAAGATCTCCCGCTCTAATTCACTACGGGAAATCAGGTCCAGCTGTCCCACAGCACTCTCGCTTACCTGGCCCTTGATATCGGTTGCCCGGATACGGTATTCAACCCCGCCGGCCAATTGCAGGCTGGGCAATCGAGCCAGGTCCCAGCGATAGGTCACCGCTTGCCTGTCTGGAACCGGGCCTGGCCCCAGGAAGCCGGTTACACCCACGGCAACTTCTTCGTTATCCCGTTCCCACAAAACGATCGTCTGTCGATCCGACTGACCATCATCAGAACGAGAAAATTCGAGGACCAGTTGTTGCAGCCCAAGATCATCGCGGGCATTAATTTCCATCGAAACCAGGCCGGTCGGCAGCACCTGGTGCTGCTGTTCCGGTGATTCCAGCACCACCCCGGGGGGCAGATCTGCGACGACGCGTACTTCCCATTGATCCTGTCCAACTCCCACCAGGCCATTTTCATCCTCCGCTTCAATCCAATAACGCCCCGTATGCTCAAGAATCCAATCAGTATCGTGATCGCCAGGAAGCGAAAAATGTCGCTTATCAGCAGCGAGCAGTAATGCATGGCGACGCCTGCGATTTTCTTCCTCGGTCACCAGCACGACCTGTTTAACTACTCGATCCAGTTGACCCCGCAGCGTTACCTGGGATCCCTGCAGGGCACGAAAACTTTCCTGGACCTGCTCGACCGGCCAGTGCAGGTAATCCGGGGGGTGAATCTCCAGTTGCAATTCTTCCACGACAGGCGGATCGATCACCGTGACATAGTTCCAGGGCATCGCGTCATCGTCACCGCCCACCACACGAAACTGGAACGATCGCTGAACGTTGTTGAAGCGGTACAGGGCAGTTTCACCTTCCTGCTCCATGATCATGGTTCCCTGGTCATCTCGATCATCAAGTGGCACGTACTGCAGCACTACCTGCTCGGGAAGACGCTCGTTCAGATCCTTGACCCGCACACGAAAACTCGCCCCCGTGGAAATTTTCAGTGGTGGAGGGTCCACCAGTTGCAGGTGATTCCAACGGGGCCAGGGTGAATGAATCCAGGGACGTGTCAAGCGACCGGCTGCCTGGCTTGCAGCCGTCCCATCCAGCACGAAACAGGCTCCCACCAGCAGCAGCATGACCAGCATTAATCCAACAGCACGCCAGGTGCCGGCAGACTGCATGCAACGATTAATATCTAATTCATCCAGTTCTCGCGATGTTGAATCGATGACTGCCTGACGCAACGTTGCCGATCCTGCACCGGCTACCTGCGTTGGTAACTGCAGAAACGCGATCGAGCTGGATAACCGTTGTCCCAGGTCGGGAAAACAGTTTTCGACATGACGTGCAATGTAAATATCAGAACAACGATGACGAATTGCCGGCAGCAGGAAACGCCAACAGGCCCCACCACACACTGCCCAGAAACAAGCTGCCATCATCCAACGCAAACCTGCATCCTGGATCCGCAAACCATAATCGACACCGCACACGATCAAACCTACCAGCAAGATCAGCGCCAGGCAGCGGGCCGTGTTCCAGAGAAATACCAGGCGCCAGGAACGCAAGGCCAGCGCCCTTATCATGACTTGCAGTGGATGACTCATCACGGCAACCTCTCGCTCTTACCACAACACCGTGGCTCGATTTACACAGACACCTAAGCACAACTCATTAAGTCTAACGCAAACCTCTCTTTAAAACAGCTGCAAGGCATCTCCCCCAGGGCCCTAACCGCTTCTGCAACAAGGGCTTACACACCCTCTCTCGACCTAGAGCATGCCTGCCCGCTTGCGTAATAACCATTCCCCAGTAAGCATCAACAAGAACAAGGTAGCCCACCAGGGACTGTTCCAAAGTGGTTTCGCAGGCTGCGACTGAACACGGACCTGCCGACCCATCGGCAAGTCCCGGGTTAGCCTGCCTACCTGTTCGGGTAAGTAAAACTTGCCCCTGGATATCTTGGCAGCCAGTCGGAGATCCGCTTCGTCCATTTGTTTACGGGTCATTTCCTGGTCAGGTCGCAAGACACGAAAAACGGTTGCCGGAGGTTCTCCATCCAAGGTTGGTGTTGCCAACCAGGCACGATATTTCCCCTCGGTCAACTCACCAATTCGCCCGCTAAATATTCCTCGTTCACCGGTCTCTCTGCGCATCACTATTTTACGACGGTTTCCTTGCTCCCGATCGATAATCACGGTGACAGCGTCATCCTGCGGTGGAGCCAGTCGGTCATCAAAAAATCGCACCTGTAATTCAATTGAATCCCCCTGGCGATATTCTTCCCGATGGGACGTAAGTTCTGCCTGCCGGCTTTTCCCCAGCAGTTTCGATCGACTCAGATAGCGAATCGTCTGCAGCCAGTAACGATCAAACGAATGATCCTCGTCCGGGGCCCCCAGCCAGCGCCAGGTTTCGTCTGTGGCATGAAAGATCACTTTTCCTGCCCCGACGAATTGCAGGCTAATCACGGGAAGATTAGCTGTTTTTTCAGCCTGGAATGCCGGGCGTTCCACCAGCACCCGCACTCCACTGTGAATCCTGGGCAGAGTCAACAACCATCGCAAACCAGGAAGTCGCTGCCAGGCACTGGCATTACCATCGGCTGTTTCCGCCAGTTGGACATGAGGGGTTACCTGGCCGAGTCGACTAATCCGCACCGGGGATTCTTGTATCAACAGCTGATCGGACCGTGGCATTTCCATGGCATCCATGTCTGCCGGGAACAATTTTTCCAGGGGCGTTTCCCGATAAGCAAGTGGCAAATGTCGGGGCCCGGCAATCAGGATCAGGCCGCCGCCACGTTCGGTCACGAAGTCCGACAGGTTTTGCAGAGCTGATTCGCTCAACAGCTTTCGATTCACATCACCAAAAACAATGACATCATACGAATAGAGTTCTTCCCGATTTACAGGAAACGTCGATTCAGCTGTAGTATCCAGCTCCACGTGTTGCAAATCAGCCTCCTGCAAGATCGTGGTTAGCTCGATGGCCTTTTCCGCTATGGTTCCCGTGCGTTTTAATCCGCGACTCAAGAGATTCCTGATTGCTCGAAATTCGTAACTTGGATATTCCTGGACCAGCAGGACACGGATGGTCTCATCCGTTACACGAACTTCCTGCGAGTCACGATTATTGGCCGGGTCGTTATCCGTGGCGGACTCGGCAACGACCACGAATTCAAATTCCCCGACTTCCTGGGGTCGGTAAGAAAGACGCACTGCCTGCGTGTAATCCTGACCTTCGATCTTTATTTTTTGCTGCGCCAAGATCCGCTGTGACCCTTCACGTTCCAGGTGCACTACGATTTCCTGCTGATCCATGCCCGTAGCACTCAACTTGAAATCGAAGTGGAGCAAGTCATCCACGAAAGTGACTCGTTCAGCAAACAGGTCACTAACTCGTACATCTTTTAACGCTCGGGCATTACCAAGCCCCACGACATGCAAGGGAATTCCCTTGCGACGGCTGTACTTGGAAACGTCCCCCAGGGAAGGCCCCGCCGTGGTAACTCCATCTGTCAGAACGATAATCGCTGCCGTCGGCCGACCACGCTGAAGATCCAGGAGATCCCGGATACTATCCCCCAGGCGACTGCTGTCTTCACGCGCCTCGATTGCTCGAATATTTTCTACCAACGAGCCCTCTGCATCATCCACTCCGCGCAGGCTGCGCCCCATGCGAAAAACCTTCACATGATATTTCTGCTCCAGTTCGCTCAACAGCTGAGCATCTTTTTGTAATAGAACTGTTTTCGCCATGTTCAGCCGATCTGGGTCCGTAAAACCCAGCTGCTCCAATTGTCCCCGCCAGGCCCGGCTTGCCTCACTATCGTCAAGCTGATCCTTGAGACTCATGCTCTCGGAATCATCAATGATAACAATCACATCTGCCAGGTCCGTAACATGACGCTGCTGCATCCATCCATAGAGCATGAACACCACCAATCCCACGAGCGACATCCGCAAGAGGATCAACGTGATCCGCGATACCATTCCCGAATGGCCTCGCTCCCGCCAGTACAGGAAGGAAATAATTCCCAGTACGATCAGCAGGAACAGGACGGTCACCGAGGGTGGTAAAAACCAACTGTGTCGGTAGCTCGGCTCGAGGCCTTCCCCAACAGCCAGCAAGCCTCCACGGAACAAGCCGGGCAATCGTTCAGTAAGTAGGAGGATCGTAAAATTCATCCCGTGGCACGCCCCAGGTAACAGGCATAAAGAGATTCGGTCAAGAGAAGTCCTAGCAGGCCAGCCAGCAAGTAACGGTAGATCGCACGACCGGCCGTCAGGGGCGATTGCTGATCTGTCATTTCCGTTTTCGTATCCCCCACCTCTACCAGGCTTGGTAACAAGGCAGGGTCGCTGCGAGACAAATCGCTCTCCCGCGTATCCACGTTGACCGCGAACCACTCGGACTGGTCCACAGCCGATTGATACCGGGCTTCGTACATGCCACTGAACGACGTATTTTCATACCACCAGGTCAGCTGATCTCCACTGCTATCGCTGGCCACATGGTTTGCCTGGCCACGGGGATTGATCACCTCAACTCCTGATACGATGCCGGCTTGCCCCTGTGAAATTTCCAGCACCTGCCCCACCTCTACGTTTCTCTCCTGGTCCCGGGTGCGTACAGCCAGCGCCAGAGTTTCCTGGACGAGGGGAAGAAAGCTGGGCCACGTACCCAGGTCGGACCAGGGAATCGGTGGCTCTCGGGTGGAGTCAACGGACTGGTCAGATGCCGCCGTCGTAAACACGATACTCCGCCCACGACCGATACGTTCCTCGATAATTGCCGGGTCTGAATTAGCGAACTGGAGAACTACCTGGGGGGTGGATCGTTCCGTGCTTCCATAGGGTTCTACCTGGATGTAACGCGTGATCGGAGAGGTCAACAACCCACTATCCACCTGGCCTTTGAAAGGTGCAATGATGGGATGCTCATAGTCCCGCGGATCGAACTGATACCTGGCCGTCGCAACGGGCTCGATCAATCGAGCCGGCAAGACCCGCCGCTTTCCACGACTGGCACCCAGGGCCTCGTTGTAATCCTGGGCCTCCACCCGGTCACCCAAAAAGAAAACCACTGTGCCGGCCTGGCGCAAAT
>JAZADA010000353.1:0-8806 GCA_036124135.1 Planctomycetota bacterium
ACGGCCAGCCCAACCAGGTGTTTTTCACGTTCGCTCAACAGCTCGGTACCATGAGTCTGCTTGATGTGATCCACGATCAACGTATCATCATAAGCCATTACAAGATCCTTCTGCGTAGGGGAGAGAGAAACTTCTATCGCATCATTGGCTATCGGATGAAGCGTGAGTGATTCGCGTCAGGCGAAATTCACCATCATCTTTACGAGAACGAAAGCTGGAAACGAAGCTGGTATCCGAGGCTTCCGCCTTGTAGTAGAAGGTGCCTCGACGCCGACTAATGTTGGAAGTCCCGGCAAGATGAACCTTGCCATCTTTTTCTGTTGCCTCCAGTACGACGGAATAGCGAAAGGGAATAATCTTCGCAAAACGGCCGCGAAAGTTAACCTGGTAATTACCATCTTCCAGCTGGATAAAGACCGCTCGCAACGGCCCCTTGTGACCGGTACGCGAGTCATGCCAGCTTCCCGACCAGCTTCCGGACAGGTCCAGGGCATGGCTTGTCGCCGGCAGACAAGTGACGATCGTGGCAACCAGTAACACAGCAGCGACTCTACGAAACATGATTTTTCTCCTGCGTCTTGCTATCGACGAACTACTGGGGGTGAGGTTTTTCAAACAGTGTTTTCATCACGATGACCGCAAATTATTCTCCCGCCCTCAGGCGGGGGTGACTCGAGGCATCAGTGGTTCTTATTTTAGCAGTGTTCCTTGCCACCGCACCCCGGTCCTCAATAGATTTTCCAGTATTTTTACAGCGGACGCTGACATTCATGTTGTCGAGCAGTCTCACCAGAGCACTGGCTGCAACCACGAAAGCGGCATGGTAGGATTTCCTGCAAAGCAATCTTTCCATACGAATAGGTTTTCACCCACGTACCAGGATTGCACTCAACAGTAACGATCTATGAACGACCCGACAAACAAGCCGCGACTGGTTTACGAAGAAAGAGTCTATGTCGTCTTCTCGGGAGCAACCTTTGCCCACGAGGGCCCAGAGGTCACCACGGATTGTCCCGTTTGCCAGCAAACAAGAGTTGTCTTTTCCACGGAACTCTTCGCCCACTCGATCTGGCTACTGCTACTCAGGCTGTGGACCTTTAACAAGTTGATTGCTACCTGCAGCAACTGCCAAAACCAGTCAAGGATAAAATCCTGCGACCTTGAATTATTAAAGGTCACCTCCCCCGAGCACCTGGCCTCCCTGCTGGTTCCCCTGCGTTACCAGCCCTGGACATGGCAAGGCCGGCTCTGGGTGACAGCATCCGTCCTGATCTGCTGGTTCCCCCTGCTGGGCTTGATTATCTTGTGGATCACCTGGCGAAAAACACGTTACATGATCAGCGGGTTAAGCAACGCCTTCATGATCGCAGCCGGTTTCATTGGCCTGCTGATGACCAGCTCCGCCGTAATCGGCCTGACCCTCTCATGGTTGATTTGACGAACATGCCAATCCGTGAGATGGGATGACGTCGATCCTGACTACCGGCTATCGTTTCCGAAAGGTCTCGCTGGCCACGATCCCCAGGACCAGGTCACGTAGGCCGTAACCCTCGCTGGCACACACCCTCGCGATCTTCTTGATCTCCGGCTGATCACGAAACGTCATGGAACGCCCGGTCCCATAAGCCAATAGTTTCTCGGTCAGTGCCTCGGTGAATCGCTGTTTGCGAGCAAGCAGCAAGCGTTTCAGACCACGTTCATCCTGGAAAGTTTCTCCCGAGGGTAACTGTCCCGCCCCATCAACAGGTAATCCTCGCCCCCTGCGTGCCGGATAGCGTGAACGATAGGCTCCCACGGGGTCGTAAAACTCCAGAGCAAAGCCGGCGGGATCGATCTTGCGGTGGCAATCCGCACAGGCCGCAACCGTACGATGCTTGTTGAGCTGTTCCCGGATACTCGTTGTACCACGCGTGTCCGGTTCCAGTGGTTGCACGTCAGGTGGCGGTGGAGGGGGAGGCGTCCCCAGGATATTTTCCAGCACCCAGATACCTCGCACGACGGGAGAGGTTTCAATACCGTTGGCTGTCAGCGTCAACACACTGCCCTGGCCTAGCAAACCGCCTCGATGATCTGCTGGCCCAAGGGTTACCTTGCGAAAATGTTCGCCCTGAACTCCCTCGATTCCATAGTGTTTTGCCAGCGCGTCATTCAAAAATGCGTAGTCACTGTCAAGAAAGTTCAATATCGATCCGTTGGATTCGAGCAGGTCCGCAAAGAAGAGGTGTGTTTCTTTCTTAAAAAATGTCTCGAGCCGATCCTTGTAGTAGGATTCAAAGGCCTTGGAATCAGGAGGCATCGATCCGAGAATCCTGAGACGCAACCAGCTATCGGTAAAATGCTCTACGAAATCAGCCGCCCGGGAATCACGCAGCATACGATCCACCTGCGATGACAGGGCTTGCTGATCATTCAACTGGCCTCCGGCAGCCGCTTTCATCAACTCGGCATCCGGTGGTGCACTCCAGAGAAAATAGGAGAGTCGCGAGGCCTGTTCATGGGCATTAAGCCGCGGATCAAGCTCTTCATTACCTTCATCGAGATAGAGGAAGCGAGGTGAGGTCAGGATAGCAGCCAGCCCTAACTTCAATGCCGCTACCCGCGTGGCCCCATTCTTGATTCGATCCTCTATAAACGCCACGTAATGAGCAACCTCGGCAGGCTGCACGGGACGCCGAAAGGCCCGCGCAGCGAATCCCCGTACAGACTGTGCGATATCGACCTTGGCCGGGGAGGTCTCTGCGCCAAAAAGCAGTTGGTGGCTGGCTGGCGGCCATTGTTCAAACGTGGGGCCCTCGATATCCATGCCCCACACCCGCAAGCGCGGTCCCTGGTAGACCTCGGAAAGTAACTTGTTGTCCTTGTTCTTTTGCAACCGCTTCACCAGTTCCTGGGCTTTCTGGTTACCCAGTTGCGCTGCGTCCAGTTGAGTCTTCGTGGCCCGAATCACCTCGGGATGATACTTCTCGGCCACGCGGCGAATATTGCCCTTGGAAGAAACCCCGTTGGTCCAGCTGAGAAACGGGATTGCCCCCTTTCCAAGCCAGACACGCTGGGTAAAGACCTCGGGGGTGCCGTCGGGCAAGTCCCAGACTTTTACCAATCGTCGTTCTTCCGCGGCATTCTTACTGAGCAAACGCGCCTGGGGGGCAACCCACAAGGCCAGTTTCAAGGGCATCCCCTCAAAACGACCAAACTCACGATGGTCGTAACCGTGATCACGACGATTGGCCGCCGCGGCACGCACGCGGATGGTATACCAGCCATCCGCCGGGGCACCTCCCTGGGCAACGAACTTCTGGACAAAGTTAGGGTGCCGCTCGCTGGGCTGCCCATGACCGATCTCGAGGTACGCATCGTCCACGATCAATCGCCATGTCACGGGTGCACGTTCATACGACTTGACCCCGTTAAAATCAGCACCGGTATACTGCCAGGTCCGTGACCGGGGTCTTTCCCGATTAAAGAAAACTGCCTTCTCGATAGACGCTTCGGCAACTTCCAGGTAACGCTGCAGCTGGAAATCCGAGAGCGTAAGAGCCTCACCGTTGTTATCCAGTCCTTCCTCGTTGGCGTCCGCTGGAAAATCGCCCGTCGGATCAAACGCCTCGGTATGCAATCCCAGCAGGTCACGCAGCGTGTTGACATATTCGAAACGATTGAGCCGTCTCATCGTGGTCGTGGCCGGCTTCCTGGCGTTGGTTTCTTGTTCCAGGAACTCGGTAATCCACTTGACGACCTGTCGTGTCTGGCCTGCCGGTGGTCGAACAATACCCTTGCCAGCCGGTGGCATATCACCCCGGTTGATCGCACCCAGCACATCCTCCAGCAACTGTGCCGCATCCGGATTCATGGCCAGGTCCCCGGACAATGAATCCAGGCGACGCTCTCCTTTCTGCAATGTCTTCCCATGGCAGCGATAACAATGCTGCTTGAAGTAAGCCGTCACGAAAGGAGCCGCTTTCTCGACAGCCTTCACGGGGCTCATGACAGCCAACTGGAAAGCGGCAACTATAGCCAGCAGCCGCAACCCGACTCGGTTACGGCCTTGTTCGCAGGCGTGGTTCATCCACGCACCTCCAGCCCTGCCAGGGTACCTGATGCCAGGCCAAATCGATCTGTCTCGACTCCGAAACGCTGGAGCATCGACACGAACAGCTTCCCGGCCAGGGTCGGCTTCTTACCGGATTCATCTTTGAAATAAGATCGATGCTCGCCATGACGAAAACCGCCGCCAGCCAGGAGCAGTGGCAGGTTCTTGTTGGAATGTGCACTGGCGTTACCCATTCCTGAACCGAACAGGACCATGCAATTATCCAGCAGGGTTTTACCGTCAGGCTCTCGTACTGCCCATAGCTTCTGGAGGAACCTGGCTATTTGCTGACTGTGAAATTGTTCGATAATCGACAACTCGGTGATGTACTCTGGAACTTTGCCGTGGTGCGTCAGCTGGTGGTATCCTCGGCTGATACGAAAACCACCGTAGTTAGCCCCGATATCAGCGAGGGCCAGGGTCACGACACGGGTCGAGTCGGTTTCCAGGGCCAGGGCCATGAGGTCGTAATAGAGTGGTACGCGGTCAATAAAATCAAGCTGATTTGCCCCTGCCGGCAACTGGTAATCCACCACCGGTTTCGGTTTTTCCAGCCACTGGCTTGACTGTATCAACCGTTTCTCGACCTGGCGCACCGAATCAAAATAACGTTCCAGTTTTTCACGGTCGCGTGCTCCCACGCGACGCTTGAGCCTGTCAGCATCGATCTTGACCAGGTCCAGGATACTGGTCCGTGCCGCGTAGCGGGCCTGGGTGCTGCTGCGCAAACGGGGATCTACTTTCCGGAACAACAGGTTATAGATCGTCTCTACGTTGGTAACCGGTGGCAACGAAACACCCGAGGCACTCCAGGAAATCATGTGATTGGGATCATTGCCGCTGGCCAACTGCAAGGATGAATAACGGGTCTGCGAACCGATCAACTGGGCAGCCTTCTGGTCGATGCTGATATTGGCTTCAGGCATACCAGCAGAATTCTTGGACAGCACACCTGAGAGGTACGCATGCACACCACCATGCCCTCCCTGGCCATTGACACCATGGTCCAGTCCTGAGAACACCGTGAACTGGCTGCGCAACTTTTCCAACGGAGCCAACCGCTCGCTTAAGCGGTAATCTGCCCCGGTTGACTCGGGAAAAAACAGCTGCGGGACAAAACCAAAATTCAGGCCAACACAGACCATTCGCATCGGCATGGGACGGGGAGCTGCAGCGTGTCCCATGGCGTCCAGGCAGGGCAATGCCATCATGGCGCCACCGGTACCACGCAGCCAGGTTCGACGACTCATTTCTCGATTCATAGCAAGCCTCCGAGACTCTCGGACCCATCCCATCGTGCGTGGAACATCAAGATTCCATCTTCATTCAAATGAACAAATCCTGCAAGTGCGACCACGGGGCCTTGCCGGCTCGGCTCGTTCCCTCGTAGTCGTGCCCTCGCCTGGTCTCGTTACTTGGCGACAAGCCACGGCAACCAATCATTGCTGACGTTTCTGCTTGAACAACCATGTCATGAAATCCGGCTCCTTGTCACAACGGTCACTACTGAACTGCGTGGTTCCGTTTTTACTGCCCGGGATAAACTTATCTGCAACGGCATGCTTGTCACCAGCCCAGGTGGTGAACTTCATATTGCCACCCAGTCGTTTCATCGCAGCAAATACCTGCCGGTCCTTGCCTATCGGGCAGACGCCGTCCTGGTCCCCATGAAAGGCCCAGATGGGAATCCCCTTGATCTTGGCCGGATCGATAAACTCTTCTGTCCGTTTCAACCCACTGCCAGCCGACGGCGCAGCAGCAGCAAAGTACCCGGGCTCAAGCTGAATAAAGATATAAGTACCATGGCCTCCCATCGAATGTCCCAGCACATAGATACGATCCAGGTCAGCCGCTGGCAGTTCCTTGATGATGGCCTTGATTTGCTTGAAATGCTGCGCGTTCCAGAGGCCCGGGGCCTGGGGTGCCACGACGTAAGAGGGAAAACGGGTCCGACGCCCTTGCTCGGCCAGTTGCTGGTTCCACTGCTTTAACTGCTTGCGGTTATCTGTTCCCTTGCCCCCCGCTCCGTGCAGGGAAAGTATTACCGGGTATTTCTTGTTGGCTTCCATCCGGATCGGTTTCATCACCCGGCAGGGTATCCCCTGGGATACAAGAGGCTCATACAGCGATCTCCATTGCTGGGCTGTAACGTCAACAGGAGTGATGAACAGGACCGCTAGAACGACGAGACGTATGAACATGCTTTTCCTTACACGAAATTGAACCTCTGACATTCTTCTATTTTCACCCTGGCCGACCACAGGTGCAAGGCCTCCGGAACCTACAATCCATCGTGGCTGACCCGAAACATCTCCGGCACCAGGAGCTTGGAGCCAGGTGCAGGGCGCGGTCGGCTAGGTTCCACAAAACGTTTCACACACCACTTCATCCGGTGCCGGCGCAACTTCATAATCACTAAATGCTGCCTGTTCCGTGAACGGCTGTTGCAAGACCTCGTGAAGTTGATGAAAGAGCGTAAAGTCACCACGATTACCAGCCTGGATTGCCGCCTCGATACGATGATTACGGGGAATGAAGACCGGGTTTGTTCGCCGCATTAAGGCCGTTGCCTGCCCGGGCTCAAGCTGTTGTAGACGCGTCCGCCAACTGTTCAACCAGGTCACGATGGCCTCGGGTTGGTTAAAGAGCTGTACCACGACTTCGTCATCGCCACTCTCGAACGCCTCGGGAAGATGACGAAAGACCTGGGTGAAGTCGGCCTCCCCTGCTTCCATCGCTGCCAGCAGGTTCTCCACCATGCTCCAGTCGCTGCCATCACCATTTTCGATACCAATTTTTGCGGTGAACCGTGCCTGCAGTGCTGCTTGATAGAGAGCCGGAAATTCGGCCAGGGCGGCCTCTGCCACGGTAACCGCTTTTTCCTGATCGTTGTCGAGCAATGGCAAGAGCGTTTCGGCAAACCGAGTCAGGTTCCAGTGACCGATCGGCCCCTGGTTACCAAAGGCATACCGACCTTGCCGATCGATCGAACTGAAGGTTTTCCCGGCCTCATAGTTATCAAGAAAAGCACACGGACCATAATCGATGGTCTCTCCGGAAACGGTCATGTTATCGGTATTCATGACCCCGTGAATAAATCCGAGCTGCATCCACTGGGAAATGAGACTGGCCTGCCGACGGATCACCCCTGCGAGGAGCGCTTGATACGGATTCACCTGGTCCTGTGCTTCCGGGTAGTGACGATCAATCACGTAGTCTGCCAGCACCTTCAGGTTTTCATTATCCTGGCGAGCGGCGAACCATTGAAACGTGCCGATCCGCACGTGCGACTTTGCGACACGTGTGAAAACGGCTCCAGGTTCAAATCCCTGGCGAACGACTTGATCACCACTTGCCACGGCAGCGAGGGCACGCGTCGTCGGTACCCCCAGGGCGGCCATCGCTTCTGAAACAATATATTCTCGCAAGACCGGCCCCAGGGCTGAGCGCCCATCTCCACGGCGCGAGAAGGGTGTGGGCCCGGATCCTTTCAGCTGGATGTCGTAGCGAATACCGTCTTTCCCGACCACCTCACCCAGCAGGATGGCACGGCCATCCCCCAGTTGTGGCGAGAACCCCGCGAACTGGTGTCCGGAATAGGCCATGGCCAAGGGTTCAGATCCGTCTGCACGCTGGTTACCCGCCAGGACAGCAAGGCCCTCTGGCGATTCGAGCCATTCCGTGTCGACACCCAGGTCGGTTGCCAGCTCGTGATTCACTCGGATCATTACCGGCGCGCTAACGGGCGTGGGTTGAACCAAAGCGAAGAAAGCGTCCGGCAGTCGGGAATAACTATTGTCGAAGCAGAAAGACATAAAGGCGTCTCGTTAAATCATCGTTAACAGGCTTTTCACATGTTGTATCTTAGCTGTTTTGGAAACAAGTAAAGAGCGGCGAATCATAAAAGCAACCATCTCCCACAACGTCTTCAGCCGCACCGCAAATTTCCCGGGCCTTTGCAGAAGTCCTTGAAATCAAAAGGTTGTCCAGCTACTGAAGTTTCGCGAAGGATACGTTCCAAGAAGCCTGGGATGCACTTTCACCCAATCGCCCTGCTGCTTACTCATGCCGCAATGCATCGATCGGATTAAGCCGGGCTGCACGCCGGGCTGGCAGGAATCCAAAAACGACCCCCAGGGCTACACTAAACAGGAAAACCCCGGAAACGATCATCGGATCTGGTCGGAACGGCAGCTCGATCAAGTTGGTCGCCAGGTATCCTCCGGCCAGCCCCAGGCCAATTCCAATCGCTCCGCCGAAGGCAGTCAGCATTGATGATTCCACCAGGAACTGGAACATCACTTCTCGCCCCTGTGCTCCGATCGCCATTCGCACCCCGATCTCCCTGGTTCTTTCCGTGATCGTCACCAGCATCACATTCATGATCCCGATCCCACCAACCAGCAGGCTGATCCCGGCAATCGAACTGATGACCGCAGTCAGTGTGCCCGTCGTCTGGCGAACCATCTCGATCATCATTTCCACACCGTGAATACGAAAGTCCGCTCGCTGATCCTTCTCTATTCCTCGTCGTCCACGAAGCAGCTGGTTAATTGACTCCTTGGTCGCGTTGACTTTTTCAGCCGAAACGACATCCACGAACATCGCATCGACACGTCTCCCCTGCCCCGGCAATGCATGCAGATCTTCAATCGGAACATAGATCGCGTCGGCCTGGTTGCCTCGACCAAACATTCCTCCTTCCTCGGCCTTCAG
>JAZADA010000354.1:0-3793 GCA_036124135.1 Planctomycetota bacterium
TAGGCATCACGGAAATTTCCGTTCCGCATCTGGGTCTGCAACTGGCTTCGCTGCTGGGCTTCCGGTTGAGCAGCAAAAAACCAATCGGTCGTAAACCAGACGGTTAAGGCGACGGCCAGCAAACTTACCAGGATCTGTCTTGATCGCTTCATCTCTTTATTTCCCACGGTTAAGTGATTCCCCTGAAAAGAGTGTTAGGGTTGTTGCCCCAAGTGGACTACCTGTCCAGCCCAGCACTCCGATAGACGATAGACGAGCGGAGAGAACGAAAAGTTCCTCCGGAAACTCAAAATATCTCGTGACCGGCTGAAACACCGATAATTACCACGATCCAGCCCTACTTGCCCTGAAGCCAGGACAGGAAAATCGCTTGTAACAGCCTGCATTTCCCCGTAGGATGCCCTGCAGTATACCCCATTTGGTGGAGATTGGGTAACGCCGATAACCACCCGGGACATTCATCATTTCCTGACCAGCCCCCACAGGACGCATCGTGTCTGAAGCCTTTGATCCGTTACACGAATGGCTGGGAATCACATCCCCGGCGGAACAACCGAACTACTACCAGTTGCTAGGCTTAGATCCCGCGGAAACAAATACCGAAGCGATTAAAATCGCTGCGGATCGAGCCCTGGCCCAGGTACGCAGTCACCGCCCGGGAGCGCATGCCCGGCAATGGGCGCAACTGCTCGACGAACTCACTGCCGCCAAGCAATGCCTGACCGACCCGGAGCAACGGACCGTCTACGATGCTGAGCTCGCCTCCGGGCCGCAACCGGCCACCCCCTCTCCAGCCGCTTCTCGAGAAACAGAAACCACGTCATCCAATCCAACCGTTGACAACCATTTACTGCCCCCCACCCAATCTCATCCCACGACAACGGCCAACTCCGCTCCCAGCCAGGAAAATCGTCGCTCCGAATCGACACCTGGCCCCACACCCGTTGAACCAGTTCCCGCTCCCACCCCCACTCTAAATCCTGGAGTCGCCGCTCCACCAGTCAGTACTACGGGTGGCTACTTCGCTGGCGCAGGTCCCCTGGCACCTGCTCACCTGCAAGCAACCGGACTGGCAATGGTCAATCCCATGCAGGCCTATGCACCACATACATTCAGTACACCAACGGCCTCCGCCATCGACCCCGTCCTGGCAACTCACTCAAGCTCCTTACCCACCTACGACGCTGGCCAACAAGACCTTGCCACGGCCATCCCTACCGATACCCAGGTCGCATCCAAGGCCGTTGTCAATCGCGCCCGACAGGCCTTCGACCGTCGCATCCTCGTGGTGGTGGGCCTGCTACTCATTGGACTGGTAGGTACTGTCGTCACCATAGGACTCCAGGACCAGAAGAACGCAACTCAACTTGCCTCGGAGAGCCAACCCCCGAGTAAGCCCGCGTCTTCTTCCCAGAAACCTACCCGGCGGCCCAAGCAACCAACTCAACCTGCAGTACTACCGAAACCGAAGCCGGAACAGCCAGCATCAAAACCAGAGCCGCCGAAAACGAAACCCGATCCGGAGCCCGATCCGAAAACGAAACCCGATCCGGAACCGAAACCAGAGCCGCCGAAACCAGAGCCGCCGAAACCAAAACCTCCAACACCGCTTCCACCTGCTGAGTTAACAGCTCTGACCAATGGTCTCAAGCGTGCTCGTGAAGTCTTGCGAAACCGTGACGTCCAGGCAGCCCTGGCGACTCTCAAGAAGATTGAACCGCTCGCTCGCTTCCCGGAACAACGGGCAGCCTGGGAGCGGCTGGAACAATTACGATTCTACGCCCAGGCTTTTGATGACCAGCTACGCAAGGCAATCCGGGGGCTGGAAAGCGGGTCGGAGATCAAGATTAGTGCGTCCACGATCCTGGCGGTGGTCGAGGTAAATGACACCAGTATCACGGTGCGGATCGCCGGCCAGAATCGCAACTACCAGATTGAAGAACTCAAGCCGGGGATTGCGGTCGCCATCATCAAGCAATCCTACGATCTCAATGACGCTAACATTTCGGCAATCCTGGGTGCCTATATTAGCACGCTGCCAACATCAGACGAGGAAGACCTGGCCAAGGCCGCGGAATACTGGCAGGACGCCATCAACAAGGGAGCCAAGCTGTCGGAACTGCCCACCATCCTCGAAGAAAAATACGAACAGCTCAAGGCAAACCAGTAGATCGACCGTTGGCACTCACTTCTTCTTGCCCTGGGATTTCTTACCCTGGGATCCTTTTTTCTGGATCTTGGCCCAGGTATCTCGCAGGGTCACAGTGCGATTGAAGACCAGTTTCCCTGCGGAGGAATCATGGTCAACTGAAAAATAGCCGGTACGTTCAAACTGGTAACGCTGACCTGGCTGTGCTGATTCCAGGCTCTGCTCGATGCGACAATCCGTCAGCGTCACCAGTGACTCCGGGTTCAGGTTATCTCGATAATCCCCCCCCTCGGGCACATCGCTCGCATCCGGAACGGAAAACAGGTGATCGTAAAGGCGAACCTCCGCGTGATGCGAGTGTTCTGCCGAGACCCAGTGGATCGTCCCCTTTACCTTCCGGCCATCGGGGGCTTGCCCGCCCAGCGTTTCGGGATCGTAAGTGCATCTCAGTTCGATCACTTCTCCTGATTCCGGATCCTTGACGACCTCATTACAGCGCAGGAAATACCCATACCGTAAACGCACTTCTCGTCCTGGACCTAGCCGGAAGAACTTCTTGGGCGGATCTTCCATGAAATCGGTCTGTTCGATGTAGAGTTCCCGTGAAAAAGGAACTTCTCGCTTACCCGCTTCCGGGTCCTCCGGATTGTTGACGGCCAGTAACTGTTCCGTCTGGCCCTCGGGATAATTCTCAATGACGACTTTCAGGGGTCTCAAGACCCCCATGACTCGCAGGGCTGTCTTGTTAAGGTCCTCTCGCAAGCTGTCTTCCAGCCAGGAAAGATCGATCATGCTGTTAAATTTCGTAACGCCAATACGTTCACAGAAATTACGGATCGAAACAGGCGTGTAACCCCGTCGTCGCAATCCGACCAGCGTTGGCATACGCGGATCGTCCCAGCCACTAACCAGGCCTTCCTGCACTAATTCCAGCAAGCGTCGCTTGCTCATGACCGTATGGGTCAGGTTCAGGCGTGCAAACTCGATCTGCTGTGGTCGGTAAACGTCCAGGACCTCGAGAAACCAATCGTAAAGAGGACGATGGTCTTCAAATTCGAGCGTACAGATAGAGTGGGTGATTCCCTCGATCGAGTCAGAAAGGCCATGCGTGAAATCATACATCGGATAGATACACCAATCATCGCCCGTACGGTGATGCGTTTCATGCCGAATCCGGTAAATGGGAGGATCCCGCATATTCATGTTGGGAGATGCCATGTCGATCTTGGCTCGCAGCGTATGTTCGCCGTCCGTGAAATCACCGTTACGCATTTGTTGAAACATTGCCAGGTTCTCATCGACACTCCGTTCCCGGAAGGGACTGTCTTTCCCTGGTTCATTCCATCCGCCCCGGTATTCTCGCACTTCTTCGGGGCTCAGGCTGCAAACATAAGCTTTCCCCAGCTTGATCAGTTGAACAGCATAGTCATACAGCTGTTCGTAGTAATCCGAGGCAAAAAAGAGACGGTCATCCCAGTCGAACCCCAGCCAGCGAACATCGTCCTGGATAGAATCTACATATTCGACATCTTCCTTGGCCGGGTTCGTATCATCAAACCGCAGGTTACAAAGTCCCTGGTGCTCCAGGGCCAGGCCAAAGTTCAGGCAAATTGACTTGGCATGCCCAATATGAAGATAGCCATT
>JAZADA010000355.1:0-12869 GCA_036124135.1 Planctomycetota bacterium
ACCCATGATCGGTCGGGCACCGATCCTGGGTGTCTGCCTGGGGCACCAATCGATAGGCCAGTCGTTTGGAGCGAGCATCGTACGAGCCAAGCACCTGATGCACGGGAAAACCGATTCGATTCATCACGACGATCAGGGGATTTTTGCCGGTTTGCCCAATCCGTTTACTGCCACCCGCTACCACAGCCTGATTATTGAACCCGGGACGCTGGACGACGCCTTCGAGGTTTCGGCCTGGGCCCACGCGCCTGACGGTTCACGTGAAATCATGGGGATCCGGCACAAGCAGCATCCGATCATCGGCTGGCAATTTCATCCCGAGAGTTTTTTGAGTGAAACCGGCCCCCTGCTGCTGGAACGATTCCTGCAGCTGTGAAATCGTGTCTCGACGGCATGGATGGTCCCTGACAGACGCCCGGAACCCCAGGCAGGCAACGATGATTTCCGTTGAAGAAGCACTTAAACTAATCCTCGAAAAAGTACCAACGCGGCCCAGCGAGCTGGTACCGCTGGAAGCCTTGACCGGTCGCGTGCTGGCAGAAGAGATCTCGAGTGATCTCGACTCCCCTCCCCATGACAAATCGATGGTGGATGGCTATGCCGTGCAACGAAATGACCTGGCCGAACTGCCCGCCACCCTGGGTGTCCTGGAGGAGGTTACTGCTGGTGAAGTTCCGCGATCTGCCCTGCAACCTGGACAGGCCACTCGCATCATGACGGGAGCTCCGGTCCCTCCCGGAGCAGACGCGGTCGTGATGGTCGAGCAAACCAGCACCTCGAGCGATGCAGACGGGATAGAATGGGTCACGATCAGGGAAGTCCATTTGCCAGATTCCGGTAACATCATGCCGCAGGGGACCTCGCTACGTGCCGGCGATGTTGTCTTGAAACCAGGTCGCACCATCCGCCCCCTGGAAATTGGCTTGCTGGCGGAAGTCGGTCGACACCAGGTCCAGGTCAGTGAGATTCCCTCCGTGGCTGTTCTCTCCACGGGAAACGAGCTGGTCGACGTGAACCAATCGCCCCAGCCTGGACAGATTCGCAACAGTAATGGACCGATGCTGGGAGCACTTGCCAGCCGGGCTGGTGCCAAGGTCGTTTCGCTGGGGATTGGCAGAGATCGCATGGAAGATTTGAGGCAGGCAATCTCGCGGGGTCTCCAGGAAGATGTGCTCGTTCTCTCTGGCGGTGTTTCGGCCGGCGTACTGGACCTGGTTCCCCAGGTACTCCAGGAACTGGGAGTCGAACAGGTATTTCACAAGGTAGCGATCAAGCCGGGTAAGCCACTCTGGTTTGGTGTTGCCACGACAGGCCAGGCACTTGTCTTTGGGCTGCCCGGCAATCCGGTTAGCAGCATGGTTTGTTTCGAATTATTCGTCCGACCTGCCCTGCAGGCACTCTCAGGCGGGGAGCCGACGGGACTGGAACAAACCGAGGCCACGTTACAGGATGCGTTTCATAAGCGAGCCTCCCGTCCTACTTTTTTCCCCTCTCGACTTTACCTGGAAAACAACCAGACACGTGTTCAACCACTTCCGTGGAAGGGATCTGCCGATCAACGGACCTTGACCGATGCCAATTGTCTAGCCTATTTTCCAGCAGATCAAAACCAATACGATGCGGGTGATACCATCCTGGTTTACCGGCTTTAACGGCAATTCTTGATGGCAGGAATGCAATGATGCAACGGCCCGCACGGAGGCCCTGGTACCAGTCGAACTTCGCCTTCAACCTGGCAGGTGGACTGTTTCTTTTCGCTGCCTTCCCGCCACTGGGATGGTGGCCGCTGGCCTGGATTGCCCCCTGGTACTGGTTCGCAGTGATCGACCGCAATCTACAGCAAGCTCCACTGGCCGACCCTGTCCCGGGACGCAGTCGCTTGCGCGGGTTATGCTCGAAGCTTGATTATCCTGCCTGGCTGGCTGCGACGCTTTCCTGGCTATTGCTGCTACACGGCCTGCGACTGGCCCACTGGGGAACCTATTTCGGCTGGCTGGCCATTTCCATGTACCTGGCTGTCTACCTGCCTGTCTTTCTCGCCTGGACCAGCCAACTGATGCGACGCAGCGGTTTACCACTGGGACTGGCCGCTGCCATCACCTGGACCGTACTGGAATTGATCCGTGGCCACCTGATCACCGGCTTTAGCATGGGCCTGTTAGCTCATACCCAGGCTCATCATACCTACCTGATTCAAATCGCTGATTTCAGTGGTGCTTACGGGGTAAGCTTTCTCATTATCCTGGTCAGTGGCTGTATCTACCGTGTCGGTCCCTGGAATCCAGGCCGACCAAAACGATGGGCACTGGCGCCCGCAGGAACTGCCCTGCTGTTACTGGCAGCCACCATGACCTACGGTGCCTGGGCAGCGCTAAGCGATGTCACACAGGATAACACCCAGACATTAAGCGTGGGATTGATCCAGGGCTCGATTGACACCCAGTTTGGTGAAGCAGCCACCCCGGATGACCAGATCTTTGACCAGTATAACTATCTGACGCTGCAACTGAGAAACGACCATCCGGAAGTGGACCTGGTCATCTGGCCCGAATCCATGTTTTCCTTTCAGGCCCCGGAACTGTTGATGGACCAGGATTCCCTGCCGCCGGCCGAGACTCCACTGGATAAGGCGGAGTTTCTGCGACGAGCCCAGGGCCACAATGAACGCTTCTACCAGCATGCCGCTCACTTTGCCAAAAGCATCAACCGACCTCCCTCCGAACGCCCAGCACAGGATCTTGATATTCACTTCATCCTCGGTACCCACTGCTGGCAACTACCGCCGCAGGAAAAACATTTCAACTCTGCCCTGCTAGTCGATCCCACCGGGAAAATTGAAAATCGGTATCACAAGATGCATCGCGTCATGTTTGGCGAGTACATACCCGGTGGCAAATGGTTCCCCTGGCTCTATCGATTTTCACCGATCGGTAGTGGCCTGACTCCTGGAGAAAAGCCCGTTTCTTTCCAGGCGAAAAACTGGACCCTGGTTCCCAACATCTGCTTCGAGAGTACGGTGCCCCACCTGATTCGGCACCAGCTTCAATACTTGCGATCCCAGGGTACAAATCCTGACGCCCTGGTCACGATTACCAATGACGGCTGGTTCTGGGGATCGAGCATGCTGGACCTCCATTTTCTCTGTGGAATCTTCCGGGCCGTCGAACATCGGCTTCCCATGCTGATCGCTGCCAACACGGGAATCTCGGCCTGGATCGATCACCATGGCCGCCCTCGAGCGGTGGGGCCTCGTCGCCAACCCGGGCAACGAGAAGATGGTGTCGTCATGGCCTCCTTACAAAAAAGAGTCCCCAGACGAACCTGGTACCCGTGGTACGGAGACTGGCCGTGGATAATCCTGGGGCTGGTCGCCCTGCTTGTTGGCTACGGGCCTCAAAAAAGGACCTCGTCCACCTAAAATAGTGATTATTTTCCGAAAAAACGGGTGGTAGCGGTTACGGTGACAAGCTTTAGTGAACAGAGCGCCTAGGCGCTGTAGATATCCAAACTTAGCAGGATTTCGTTGACATTCCGGATTTCCGGTAACTATACTGAGATAATCGGTCCGATTTGATAGATTGAGTCCTGATTTTCAGCAGGTTTGTGGAAAGCCGGGACCGACCACAGATCAGGTACGATTCACCCCTATCAAGGGGGTATCTGTACCTCACGCTTGCAACACGCAGTAATCAACCAAAGGGAACGAGTGCCATGACGCTCCTCGGAAAAATCTTTACCGTACTCATTTTGATCATGAGTGTGCTCTTCATGTCGTTTTCCATCATGGTCTTTGCCACGCATCAAAACTGGCAAAAACTGGTCGACAACCCTTCTCCCAAGGGAGAAGAGCCCCTGGGGCTGAACCAACAGATCAGCAATGCCGAACTGGCCAATGCCGAACTGGAATCGAAGCTGAAAGAAGCTCAACTGGCACTGAAGAGAGAACAGGTTGCTCGCCGTTTCGTGCTGGCCTCCTTGCAGGCTCAACTGGTCACGGCCACCCAGGATCAGACTTCGCTGGAAGAGGACCTGCGAACCTACGAGGACAAGACTCGTAAGATCGAGGCCGACCTGAGCACTGCCCTGTCCGACAACGAGGGGTTGGTCAAGGAAGTTACAAATCTTCGTGAACAGGTTGTTGGCACCCAGCAATCTTCGGACAAGTATTTTGCCAGCTCGCTGAAACTAACCGATGAAATCAATCAGCTGCGAGGCAGTGAAATCCGGCTCAAGGAAGTACAGGGCCAACTGGTAACCCAGGTCGGTCGCATGTCAAATGTACTGACCAAGAACGGGTTGACTGAATTCAGTGACGTGACCGCCATTCCGCCGGTTATCGATGGTGTTGTCACGCAGGTGAGCAGCGACATCATCCAGATTTCCATTGGCTGGGATGATGGATTACGCAAGGACCACGAGTTGGATGTTTACCGCGGTAAATCTTACCTGGGTCGCATCAAGGTTCGTGAAACTCGTCCCAATTCAGCCGTGGGTGAAATCATCCCGGCATATCGCAAGGGCACCATCAAGCAAGGGGATCGCGTTGCCACGAAAATCAGCTAAGCCAGACGGCCCCGTTGTTGTCCAAAAAATGCCACTCAACGTCTATACGATGATGTTGGTCATTGCATTCATGTGTATCACCGTAGCCTGCGTGTTACTGTGGCAGGAACTCAAGCAATGGGGTGACGGTCCTGTCTGGTGGAAGGCCACCGGACATATCACTTCCAGTTCCGAGATGGCTCGTTCTTTCCCGCTGGACCAGGCGTCCACGGACATCAAGCCGTTCAACATCGGCTGAGTTAACTGCGCCCACAACCATATCAACGCCCACAACCATATCAACGCGAGCCTCACAGGCTCGCTTTTTTATGCGCGGGAGCAATCATCCTGGCCGTTGTTTTATTGCCCGGGACGTCGACGTGTCGGTTGAAATCCAGTATCCCGTGCCATGATCTGTCGTACAGTCGCCGGCTTGGCTGCCTGCTTCGGAGCCTCTTTATCCTGGGGCTGGGGTTTGGCAGGAGCTTCCACGAGAATGATCATCACGCGATCCTCGGGTTTCAGGTCCGCCAGCTTCGCCGGTTGACCATTACGTACGATATTCACGTTTTCCGGAACATGTACGGTGCGTGGACCGCCATTGGAACGATCCTGGGCAGTCACCAATCGTTGCTTAAGATCGATTTTCTGGATCATGCCCATAAGGCGAGGACCGGCCGCCATTTGCGGACGCCCTCCATTGCCACCACCAGGTGGACGGCCGCCACCAAATCCTGGCCGTTGCCCTCCGGCAAAACCGCCTCGACCGCCACCACGACCGCCACGTTGTCGAACACTTCCGGCGTCACGATCCCCTTCCAGGTAAACCAGGTACTCCTGGGTCACGGGTTTGCACCAGCCTTCATCGTCATTGCAGGCAAAATAACTCACCTTGACCTTCAGGGTAGCCTTGGGGACCTGTTTCAGTTCATCGATATCCAGCAGGAACTCCCGGGGGTCAATATCAGAAGGCTGCTTAACTTTCGGGCCACTCCCCTGGCTGGGCGTGACGGTGACATCTGCAGGCACTTCCAGTTCGAACTTGATGGGTGCCACCAGGTTATTCCAATGCACGTGGTAAAGAGGGTCCAGGTGAAATCCCAGGTAAAGCTTACCGAGGCCGGTCGACATGAAATCCTGGTCAACTTCTGCCCGCAGCTTGACGTAATGCGGTTCCTTGCTCTCCTGGGGAACCACCTTGAAAGCACGCATGCTACCGGTCACCTGGATACGCGGAACCACACCACTGGCTGCGACTTTCGGAGGCGGAGCGGTTTTTAGTTTCAGGTCCGCAACCTGGGTTGGTTTTTCCACGGGACCGACCAGTTTTTCAAGGTCCTTGCGAAGACTGGCGGGGTCGCTCCAGTTCCGACGGCGAACGACTTTACCAGCCGGATCCAGGAGAAATTCTGAGTTCGGCGCATTGCCGAGCTTGTGTTTCACTTCATTTTCCATGTTGTCGGCCAGCCATGTAAACCTGGATCCCAGGGTACGTTGAGCTTCCTTAACATGCAGCAATCGTTCCTTCAGTGTAAAGGGTTGGACATAGCCATTGCTTTCCGGGTGTGCCAAGGCCTTGTAGATGTAGTAGAACTTGACACCACGGGAGGAATAATCTCGTTCAATCGTCTCCAAACTGGGGACGTTCCGCAGAAAAGGCGGTCACGTGAGGCAACCGAAGACAAGAACCGTGTAGCTTCCTTTCAACTGGCTGGTTGAAAATTCCTTGCCCTCAGCGGTGTACAGCTTGAGATCCGGTAAGGGTTGTCCGATGGCGGGAGCCTGCTGGTCAAATCCACCCGTACTACGTCCACGGGACTGACTATTACGGTTTCCCTGTGCATAGCCACTGGAAATACTGAACGTGCTGGCAAGGAATCCGGCCATCACCAGTGTTCTGAGTAATCCACGAGAACGTACCAAACGCTTTAACATGTCTCTCTCCTGCCACTAAAAAATACACCATCGATCATGAGGCCCTGGTTATAGAAACCCGGCCGCTGTCATTTAGTTTCGCTGTCTCCCGGAGGCTCGTTCAGCAACCGCATTCGGGGGCTTCTGAAAGCACCGCGGGAACCCATTAGAACGGATCCCTGCCCTCTCCCGCAACCAACTCCAGAAAGACCATTTAAGACCTGAATTCCCCCCGCAACACAGTTGTTTCAGGAGGTTAAAAATGCTAGAATCAGGGCCTGACAAAAAGTCGATTTTGACGGCTTAAAATAAGTCATTTCCAGCCCTTCTCGGCTCGATATGATCAGGATTCTGTACAGCTAGGAAGGACTCGCCGTTGTCGACTGATTCAACAGACCCTACCGATCCTGGCGATGACCCGCAACCCGATCAGGGGGACAACGGTAACCAGACTCGAATTGTCGATTTACCGATCGAGGACGAGCTCAAGGAAAGTTACCTGACGTACGCCATGAGCGTCATCGTCAGCCGTGCCCTGCCCGATGTGCGGGATGGTTTAAAGCCTTCTCAACGGCGCATCCTGGTCGCCATGAACGACTTGAACCTGGGCCCTGGATCCAGTCGTGTCAAATGCGCCAAGATTTCCGGGGACACCAGTGGTAATTATCACCCTCATGGTGAGAGCGTGATTTATCCCACCCTCGTGCGAATGGCCCAGGACTGGAATCTACGTCACGTCCTGATCGACAAGCAGGGAAACTTCGGATCAATCGCCGGACTACCACCGGCTGCCATGCGGTATACCGAGGCGAGACTTTCGCCCATCTCGGCATTGATCCTGGATGACATCAAGCTGGACACGGTCGACTTTACGCCCACTTACGATGAAAGTCGTGAAGAGCCCACCGTGCTCCCCAGCAAGTTTCCGAATTTACTGGTCAACGGCGCCAGCGGCATCGCCGTCGGCATGGCAACATCCATTCCTCCGCACAACCTGCAGGAAGTCTGTGATGCACTGATTCGAGTGATCGAAGAACCTCGCGTCAGCATCGACGAGTTACTGGAAATCGTCCAGGGACCTGATTTTCCCACCGGGGGAATCATCTGTGGTCGCAGTGGCATTCGCCAGGGTTATCACACGGGTCGCAGTACGGTGGTGGTACGTGCCCGGGCGGAAATCGAGGAATTCAAAAAGGGGCGTTCGCGTATCGTCGTCACCGAGGTGCCTTACCAGCAATTTCGCGACCGCGTCGTGGAACGCATTGCCGGCCTTGTTAACTCGGACCGGATCAAGGGAATCTCCTCCATTCGGGATGAAAGTGATCTCAAGGAGCCCGTACGGCTGATCATCGAGGTCAAGCGGGATGCAGATCCCGAGGTGGTACTGAATCAGCTGTACCAGTTCTCTCCGCTGCAAGACACCATCTCGATTATCCTGTTGGCACTGGTCGATGGCAAACCTCGCCTGTTGAACCTTAAGCAGATGCTGGAAGAGTTCATCCGGCATCGTGTCTCAGTCATTCGTCGACGCACCCAGTTCCTGCTGGCCAAGGCCCGTCGCCGCAAGCATGTCGTAGAAGGACAGCTGTTGGCACTGGCCAATATCGATGAAATCATCCGTATTATCCGGGCTTCCAAGACCCAGGCAGAGGCCAAGGAACAGTTGATGGGCGTGCCCTGCCCTGCCGCCTTGATGCAGGAAGCCCTGGGCCAGGAAGGCTTTGTCCTGTTCCAGCAAGAGCACGGAGCGCAGGACGTTTACACGCTGAGTGCTGTCCAGGCCGATGCCATTCTGAAAATGACGCTGGGCCAACTGGTTAACCTGGAGCAGGAAAAACTTACCGGTGAACACAAGGCGTTGACCGATGAAATCAGCGAGTACCTGAACATCCTTTCCGACGAGCAGAATATCCTGCAGATCGTTAAGCAGGACATCCTGGCCATTCGCAAGAAACATGGCGAGGATCGTCGTACCGAGATCAGTGGTGAGGAACTGGGCAACATTGACCTGGAAGACCTGATCACGGAAGAAAACATGGTGGTGTCGATCAGTCATCGCGGTTACGTCAAGCGAACCCCGGTTTCCGTCTACCGGGCCCAGCGACGTGGTGGCAAGGGACTCAAGGGAGCCAAGACGGAGGACGAGGATCCGATTCAACACCTGTTTGCAGCCAGTACCCATGATTACCTGCTGTTCTTTACGAACAAGGGGAAAGTTTACTGGCAAAAAGTTTACGGTCTGCCGCAGCTCAGCCGGGAAAGCCGTGGCCGCGCCATCGTGAACCTGCTCAGGTTGAGCGAGGGTGAACAGATCATGGACTGCCAAGCCGTTCGCGATTTCAACCTTCCTGGTCATTTCTTGATGATGGCCACCCGCAAGGGACTGATCAAGAAAACACCCCTGGAAGCATATAGCCGACCCAAACGGGGCGGCATCATTGCCGTTAAGCTGCGCGAGGATGACGAACTGGTCGATGTCGTGATCAGTAAGCCGGACGATGAAATCCTGCTGGCTACCTCGGGCGGCATGGCCATTCGTTTCCAGGAATCAGACGCCCGGTCCATGGGTCGAAACACCTCCGGTGTGAAGGGGATTACCCTGACCGGCGACGACGAACTGGTCGGTATGGTCATCGTGGAACCGGATGAAACCCTGTTGACCATCTGCGAGAACGGCTACGGTAAACGAACCCTCTTCGGTCCCCACGCTGCGGACAAGGAGAGTGGCGGCGAAGCCGAGGACACCGCTTCCGGTAACCGCTATCGAACCCAGCGTCGAGGTGGAAAAGGAATTCGTGATATCAAGACAACCCAGCGAAACGGCAAGGTGGTAGGAATTGCTCACGTCAACGACGAGGACGAAGTCCTGATGATGACCACCGGCGGTAAACTACAACGGGTGGCCGTTGGCGAGATCAGCACGATTGGCCGTAACACGCAGGGTGTGCGAATCATGAGCCTGGGAGAAAATGACCAACTGGCAGCGGTTGTCCGCGTCCCCAGAGAAGAACCAGGCAACGAAGAGGAATCCGGTGAAACGGAAGCCACCGTAGAAGAAGCCAACGCAGAAACTGCCCCTGGCACAGAAACACCCCCAGATTCTCCGACTGCGGAAGAAAGTGATTCAAACCCGTCTGAAGAATAGCACTTCATTACACTACGCAAACGAAGCGAACGCATTCGTCAAGTGACCATCAGGTTCGTCGAGTTAGCAATCATGGAAGGATTTTCGTAGTGACCACAAAACGCTCTGCATTGATTACTGGCATCACCGGCCAAGATGGTGCTTACCTGACCCAATTCCTGCTGGACCAGGGATACGAGGTCCATGGAATGGTAAGACGATCCAGCCTGGAAAAGTTTGACCGACTGACCCACCTGCGAGATCAAATCGAGTTACACCAGGGAGACCTGTTGGACCAACTCTCCCTGATTCGCCTGCTCGAAAAGGTGCAACCGGACGAGGTCTATAACCTGGCAGCACAAAGTTTCGTACCTACCAGTTTCGAGCAACCACTGCTGACCGGTGAATTCAATGCCCTGGGCGTCACACGCATGCTGGAAGCAGTTCGATTGGTCGATACTTCCATTCGCTTTTACCAGGCCAGCAGCAGTGAAATGTTCGGCCATGTGCGCGAGGAACCTCAAACCGAGAAAACTCCCTTCTGGCCACGAAGCCCCTACGGAGCGGCCAAGGTCTATGGGCATTGGATCACGATTAACTACCGGGAAAGCTATGACCTGTTCGCCTGTAACGGCATTCTCTTCAATCATGAATCTCCTCTCCGTGGCAAGGAATTCGTGACTCGCAAGATCACGGATGCCGTGGCCCGGATTTATTACGGCATCCAGGACAAGCTCATGCTTGGAAATCTTGATGCCCAACGTGACTGGGGATTTTCCGGAGACTATGTCCGCGCCATGTGGATGATGCTGCAACACGATACGCCTGACGATTACGTGGTCGCAACCGGTGAGAAGCATACGGTGCGCGAATTCGTACAACATGCATTCGAACACGTGAACCTGAAATGGGAAAATCACGTGGAGATCGATCCTGCCTTCTTCCGACCCGCGGATGTCAACACGTTATGCGGGGACGCCACCAAGGCACGAGAAACGATTAACTGGGAACCAGAGGTATCCTTTGCCGGCCTGGTCACCATGATGGTCGATGCCGACCTGAAACGCGTGGAAGATGAACTGAGCAAGACACCGGCAAAAAAAAATAAAGCCGGGTAATAGACCCGGCATCCCGTCACTCACTTTCGGTGGTAAACCACCGGCATCTCCAACCGCAGGAGTGCTGTCAGCGTGAAGGCCGTCATCACCGGGATCACAGGCTTCGCAGGGTCCCACCTGGCAGAAACCCTGCTCGCCCGGGGAGACCAGGTACTTGGCCTGTCACGAAATGCGCACTGGCCTGATCACCTACCTGCCACGCTAACCGATGCGATTGAATTAGTCCCCTGGGACATCAGGCAACCGCCGAGCCCTCAACTCCAGGATCAGCTAGCCCAGTGGCAACCTGATTGCTGCTATCACCTGGCAGCCATCAGTATCCCTGCCGACTGTGGGCGTACGAATCCCACCCAGGCCGCCATCGAATGCAATATCAACGGTACCCAACACGTTCTCGATCTGCTCAACAAGCTCCCTCAACCTGCCAGGTTACTTTTTACCAGCAGCAATCATGTCTATGCCACGGTGACCCCGGAAAATGCGATCGTGGCAGAAGATGCCGCAGTCGACCCCGAGTCCGCTTATGGAAAAACCAAGCTGGCAGCCGAGATACTCGTCCAGCAAGCCGTGCAGGATCAACAATTAAATGCCTGTATCGTCCGCAGTTTTCAGCATACAGGGCCCCGTCAACAACCCCGCATGATGGTTCCCGAATGGGCACGGCAGTTTGCTCAACCAACGGGTACGATCCAGGTCCACAACCTGGATACTTATCTGGACCTGAGCGACGTACGGGACGTCGTAGAGGCCTATCGATGCCTCATGGATACAGCGACCGCAGGTAGTATTTTTAATATCGGAACGGGCATGGCAATACGCAGCGGCCAGGTCTGTGAATACTTTCAACAGTTAATGACTGAGCCACGCACCGTCCAGGAAACAAGTCCTGGTCAACGCCAACACCCCATCGCTGATATTACGAAACTACAACAAACCATCGACTGGCAACCAAAGATCGAGCTGGCGCAAACCGTACAGGACACACTCAATCACTGGATCCAGAGACCTGCCCCCTTTGATTCCTGATCAACTCGACCTATTTTAACTCATCCACAAGGTCTCACTAACCGATAAACTTGCCAAGGAGATACTGCGCCGTCAGCGTTCTTTATCGGACTTTACGATTCCAGGAATGGGAAAAATGCATCTCGCCCAGATGGCCTTGAACACGCAAGAAACATTGCTGCTTTTACTGCTGGGATTGATGCTAGCACTGCCTGTCCAGGCACAAGAAACCGATACCTTGCCTGAACAAGAGGTTGTACCTCAACCTACCGAGCCACTGCCGGAGATCGAGATTACCGGTGATCCGGACTCACTCCTGTCTCCCTGGTTACGTGACAGCCTGGGAGAAACAGGACCCTCGTTGTTTGATGGAGGTTCGCGTTCACGCGCGACTCCCTGGGAAGACATCACGCATCGAACGCGGATCGACCTGCAACAGCTTCAGCAACGTGCGCCAGCGGACATGTTTCAAGCGCTCGAACGCGAGGTGGGAGTCTTGATGCAGCGTACCCAGCGTGGTGCAGCAGCTCCGTTCATCCGTGGCTTAACGGGACAACAGGTCCTGATCCTGGTCGATGGCATTCGCATGAACAATGCAACGTTCCGTCTCGGTCCGAACCAGTACTTCAATACGATTGACCCTGGGATGGTCGATCACATCGAGGTCATTCGTGGTCCCCAGGCGGTACTTTATGGTGCTGACGCACTGGGCGGGGTCATCAACGTGGTCACGCGTGACGCCGACCGACAATTCTCTGGCTCTTACCAGGGTGGACAATGGACCCATCGATACAGCTCAGCGGACAACGGCTACAATACCCGTTGGAATATCGAGGGATCAACCTCCAATGCGGCCATATTTGGGGGTGCGGGTTATGGCAACATCAACAACCTGGACCGGGGCGGTGACCTGGGGCGTCAACCCTGGACTGACTACGCGCATTATTCCGGTGACATCAAGTTCAATTACCTGGTCGATGAGCTCCACATGTTGACGATCGCGGTCCAGCATTACGAGCAGGAAGATGTGGCTCGCAGTGATCGCCATCCGAATCGCCTGACGATCTTTGAGCCTCAACAACGTTCGCTGGTTTATCTTCGTTACCAGGGCGCGAATCTTCCCTGGTTTTTTGATCGCTATTCCTTGACGGCCTCCTACAACCGCC
>JAZADA010000356.1:0-3341 GCA_036124135.1 Planctomycetota bacterium
ATATTGTCGTCCACCAGGATAGTAATCCAATCATGCGACTGTTAATGATGGGTACGGGCCCTTTCGCGGTGCCAACCCTACACGCCTTACTTGAATCACACCACGCGGTCACCGGGTTGATCACCCGGCCAGTGGAATCATCGCGCAGTCGTAAGGCAATACAGAACCCGATGCTGGAGGCGGCCCAGGAGGCAGGAATACCAGTAGAGATGCCAGCTGACATTAATAGTCCAGCCGGGCATGAAGCCATTTCTCACTTCGCACCCGAGTTACTCGTGGTTTGCGATTACGGCCAGATTCTGTCCTCGGAAACGCTCCAACTGAGCCCACTGGGAGGAATCAACCTGCACGGGTCACTCCTGCCACGTTACCGGGGAGCGGCCCCGGTCAACTGGGCCATCATGTCAGGTGACCAGGTGACAGGAACCAGTGTCATTCACATGACACCCCAACTCGACGGTGGCCCCCTGCTGGCCAGGTCCCAGCTGGCGATTGGTGAAAATGAAGATGCCCAGCAACTGGAAGAACGATTGGCCACGGATGGAATCACCCCGGTTTTGAATTCCCTGGAGTTACTGGAAACATGGGATGGCAATAGTCCGCTGGGAGAACTGCAAATTGCCGATGAGGTTACGCAGGCCCGTCGCTTGCGCAAGAGTGATGGGAAAATCGAATGGACACGATCAGCGATTGAATTACATAATCGGGTGCGCGGTCTCAAGCCATGGCCAGGAAGTTACACGCATTGGCTGCGATCCGACGACCCACCGATGCGATTAATCGTTGGGCAAACCGCTCTCTGTGATGCAAGCCAGGATACCGGGGCAGAGCCGGGACAAGTTGTGGCCTCCTCCGACGGACAATTGCTGGTCGCCACGGGAGCTGGAATCCTGTCGTTGCAGGAGATCCAACCGGCTGGACGGCGTGCAATGCAGGTCGATGCATTCCTGCGTGGTTACCCGGTTGCTCCGGGTGACCGCCTTGGAGATTAAGCATTCTCCAGGGGCTGGAAATCGACATGTGCTGGTGTTGCAACGGGCAACGTTTTACCCGTCACTTCCCCTCTCATTGACAGTCACTCCTTGAGCCGTCATACAAAGGCAACGCGTGGTTTCAACAACGATCCTGTTCTCCACCAGGTGGGCTATCTAAAATGGAAATTATCATTCGGGACGATTATGCCAGCGTGAGCCAGCAGGCGGCGGCGGCGGTTGCTGACTTGCTGCGCGCCCAACCGCAGGCGGTGCTGGGCCTGGCTACCGGCAGCACACCCCTGGGGCTTTACCAGGAGTTGATTCGGTTGCATCGCGAAGAGAACCTGGATTTTTCCCAGGTCACGACCTTCAACCTGGACGAATACGTCGGACTGGCTGCTGACCATCCCCAGAGTTATCACTATTTCATGCATGATAACCTGTTTCGCCACATCAACGTGCCGCCTGAGAATATCCATATTCCGGATGGAACAGCCAGCGACTACCGTGCCTTTTGTGAATCCTACGAGGCACGCATCGAATCCTGTGGAGGCATTGATTTACAGGTGCTGGGAATTGGATCCGATGGTCATATTGCTTTCAATGAACCTGGCAGTTCACTGGCTTCACGCACACGTATCAAGACACTGGCCAGGCAAACGATTGAGGACAACGCACGATTCTTCGATTCCGTGGACGATGTTCCCATTTACGCCATCACGATGGGAGTTGGTACGATCCTCGATGCTCGTAAGATTATTTTGCTGGCCAACGGTGCCAACAAAGCCTCCGCGGTCGCCGCGGCCGTGGAAGGCCCGGTGACCAGCATGTGTACGGCAAGTGTCCTGCAAAATCACCCGGACACCGTTTTTTTCCTGGATACCGAAGCGGCCGGCCAGCTGAAAATGGCTGATGAGTACCGGTGGATCCAGGATAACAAGCCGGGAGCTCCCTGAGCCGCTTGTTGGGTACCATCCAGCGTATCGGCTGGCTGCGTCCTTATGTTTCCCCGGGGTCACGCTCCAGCAGCGCCAGGTTATCCCGATGGACAACTTCCTCGTAGGGACGTTGCCCAAGAATTTCAGCAATCTGTTTCGACTGGCAACCCTGGATCTTGCGCAACTGGTCGGACGTGTAGTTAGTCAGACCTCTTGCAATATCACAGCCATCCGAATCCACCAGTGAGATGACCTCACCCTTGTCAAATGATCCTTCCACCTGGGTCAATCCAATCGCCAACAGGCTGCCACCCTGGAAACGAATAGCACGACAGGCGCCTGCATCCAGGTAGAGCTTGCCCTGGGTTTGCGCAGAAAAAGCGATCCAGCGTTTCCAGGGACTGACCACTTTTCCCTGGGCCAGGAAAAGTGTACCCAGGGCCTCGCCGGCCAGCAGCCGCTTGATGACACCCGGTTCAGCGCCAGCTGCGATCACCATGTTACCACCGGCAGAGGTAACCATGCGAGCTGCTTCCAACTTGCTGATCATTCCTCCTTTACCCAGCGAACTGCCCTTGTTCATCACATACTGATCAAGATCATCCTCCAGTTCCGTCACGACCGGAATCAACTTCGATTGCGGGTCACCAGGATCTCCATCGAGCAGTCCTGGTACATCCGACAGAACAATGAGCAGGGAGGACCCCAGCAGGTTGGTTACCAAAGCGGCCAAGCGATCATTATCTCCAAAGGTCGTCATTAATTCATCGACGGAAACCGTATCGTTTTCGTTGATGATCGGAATAGCCCCCAGTTCAAGCAACGATAGCAGCGTATTGCGAACGTTCAGATAGCTGGTGTGATCATTCAATTCCTGGGCCGTCAACAGAACCTGTGCTGCCTTGCGACCGTGCTTGGCAAAAGTGCGATCGTATCTCTGGATCAGGTGAGTCTGGCCAACGGCGGCCACGGCCTGCAAGGCGGAAAGATCTTCCGGCCGCTGATCCAGCTTCAGCTGGCTCATTCCGGCACCAACAGCACCGGAACTGACCAGTACGACCTGTTTCCCGGCATCAGCCAAGGCACTGAGTTGCTCGGCAAAATGTTCCATCCGGGTGGTATCGAGCTGACCGTCGGGCTGCGTCAAAACGCGCGTACCAACCTTAATAACAACGATTTCAGCGGTGGCAGTTATTTCTTGACGAAGCAGGTCGGTCATGGCCAGAAACGGGATTTCTAATGAGTGATCGGGGTCAAAAGGTCGATTTCAGCAGGATTCTCTCCTCAGGAGACAAACGCGGACCGGGAGGTTCACGCACCATGCCAGAACTGGTCCTGGCGGGTGGGTCGTCCCACGCATGCGTGAGCCTACCGAGATCGTCATAGAACAGCAACCGATGATCGCTTGAGAAACCTTCGATTCAAACGT
>JAZADA010000357.1:0-3191 GCA_036124135.1 Planctomycetota bacterium
AGCGTTGTCACGCCGATGCCACTGAACATAGACGGAGCCATCGGGCCCCATGCTTTGTCCGAAACAGGCCGGGTACTCACTACCGTGGAAGCTGGGTGTCTCATTGACAATTCGAAGTTTCGGTTCTGCCCCCTGGTCCTCCAGGAATACCGTGCGTCCACCGGCCGGGATGACGATCATTTTTCCGTGGGCGGAAAGATTGCGTGAACTGACGAAATGGTCTTTCCAGGTGACACGCCCCTTCTTGTGGGCATGCCACTGCTCGCCGCTCCAGCGGTTGCCATCGAAGCCAAGTACTTCCTTGACGAAATCCCATTTCCAGACCAGTGTGCCATCAGGCTCGAGGGCATAGACCTGGGATCCGAGTGTCACCACGTAAACACGCCCATTGGTAACAACCGGGGCACTGAACACCGGGTCCTCGCAATCGATCTCGCGGACCACGGCTCCGGTGTGTCGATTCAGGACGTAGTAAAACCCGGCCATGGTTCCGAAGTGCAGGTAGTCGCCACTTAGGGCGGGAGAACTGACGTTATTGCAGTTGTCCCTGCCGCCGCGAGAGTTTTTCTGCCAGACAACCCGGAATGTCCGCGTGTCGATGCAAGTGGCCTGCCCGCTACCATCAACCACGTAAACATGATGGTCGGCAACGACCGGTGAGGTGTAGATACCATCGGCAAGGGGGATCGCTGCTGCCAGGCGGAGGGGGGTCTGGATGGCGCGATCGGGCGCATCGCCGGAATGACGTGAGTCAAACTTGTATTGCAACCAGGGTTCGGCTGCGGAACTGGTGCTGGCCATCAGCGAGACCGTGATGATCCATCCTGCAAGGCAGGTAAGGAAATGAGCGTGACGCATTGGTTGAACCTCCGATTCGGTTCGTCGTGGGTAGGTGGAATGGTCCTGGGATATACAAGCTAGCGAAGTCTCTGCTGCTTCGCAAATATGCTCCGGGGAGCAGAGGAGCATCAGGATGCTGGCTCTCCCGCGGGTGGAGCCAGGCAAGAAAACGCATCCCGCAGCTGCCCTATAACTGGGGGAATCGTGACAACTGGATAGACTTTCAAGCTTATTTGCCGCTCGGCGTAGCCCCTGTTCGATAGCGGGTGAAAAAATGGCCCGTCTGTCCTATGATGGACCGCTGGGCAGGAGCTTGGCGTTTAATCACCAGGCGGTCCTGAATGTTATCCCGTCAATTTTCGCAATGAGGCTCCTGGAAGTGACACGGACTGCCTACGTTCTGATTGCTGCTGGTACGCTGGCGACCCTGCTGATGGCAATCCTCGTGGGGGCGGGCGGACTCGACCGACTATCCAATAACGGTAACGTGAATGGGATGGTGGCATTGCAGGCGCTGGGGCTGTACTGGCTGCTGGGAGTACTGGTGGTCCTGGCCATAACGTACCGACGACGCTACTGGAAACAATACCTCGTAACCGTCGGGTCCGTGGTGCTTACCTGTGCCGTCCTGGAACTCACGTTGCGAGTGCTCTATCCTGCGCTTGGCCTGCCCAAGTATCGCCATCTGTATTCGGCGCAACAGCATCACGTTGGCGAACCGAATCGTGACTTTCACCTCGGCTACTTCGAAGGTGAGCATATCTTCGCGCATACAAACGACGATGGTCTGCGTAGTAAATACAGCCGGAAAGAATTTCACTCGATGGGTACGCGGATCGCCTGCCTGGGAGATTCCTTTACATTCGGTTCCTGGGTACAGGATGATGAAGCCTTTCCCAGCCAGTTAGAGCATCGGCTTCGAAAAAAACTTGGGCGGCAGGACGTGGGGGTTCTTAACGCCGGCATCATGAGCTATTCACCGTTGGTGCAGGAGAAGATGTTAGAGCGGGTCGTGCAGCATTATAATCCACAGGTGGTGTTGCTGATGCTGGACTGTACGGACATCGGTGATGACTACGATTATGGACTTGACTATAATCCTGATCGCAAGGAACCAGGCCCTTTTAATGGTCCGGCACTCTCCAGGCCGTACCCTTACTATGGGGCGCTGTGGCGACTGTTGAATCCCTACCACAACGTTATCATGGCGCCGGCACACCTGGTCAGGCGATTGACGTCGAGTCATCAGCCGTTTGATCCGCATGCCTACTACAAGTTTCACCTGGAAATCAATGGCGCCGTGGAAACCGAACGGTTTTTCATCTACCGGCACCCATTGGAGGTGACGCGTCCTTACTTTGACGCCACCTGGGAAAATATTAATCGCATCGCAAAAAAATGCAGGGAAATTGACGCGCGTTTCATCCTCGTGGTATCGCCTCGTTTTCACCATTGGAATCCAAAGGAATGCCCCCGCAACTGGGAGTCCTTCGCTTACGGGTTGGACGAGCCACACGAGTATGCGATTTTTGATTATTTTGAGCAACAGGCTACAAAGGCATCGTTTCCGGTGCACACGATGTTGGAAGAGTTCCAGGCGACCAGCGAATTTCCTCTCGTGTTTGACACGGACCCGCACTGGAATGCGAAGGGTCACCGGTTTGTCGCCGAGCGAATGGTAGAATTATTGGTTCGAGAGGCAGCGGACGTGTTGGGGGATCATCCCTAGCGTATGAGCGTTCCAAAAACTACTGTTGGGCGCCTCGGGCAGGCGTCCGACCTGAACCTGATCGCGACCACGGCCTTTGGCCTTGAGGCAATTACCAAGCGCGAGCTCATGAACCTCGGCTATCCGGCTGAAATTATCGCACCGGGCTGGATACGGTTCGTGGGAGATCAATCAGCCATCTGTCGAGCGAACCTCTGGTTGCGCAGCGCGGACCGGGTCTTAATCCAGGTAGCCTCGTTCGAGGCGAAAGACTTTGACACGCTTTTCGAAACCAGCAAGGCGCTCCCGTGGGAAGAATGGATTCCTGCCGATGGCCGTTTCCCCGTGGATGGTCGATCCATTAAATCGCAGCTATCAAGTGTGCCTGCCTTGCAGAGGTCGGTCAAGAAATCGATCGTGGAGAGGTTGCTAGCCAGCTACCAGGTGCTCACGTTACCGGAAACAGGTTCGGAGTATCGTTGCCAGGTGGCGTTGCTGAAAGACCAGGTGACATTGACCATTGATACAACAGGGCCAAGCCTTCATAAACGCGGCTACCGTCAATATTCGACGGTGGCACCGTTGAAAGAGACAATGGCCGCGGCGCTGGTGCAGCTTAGTTTCTGGAACCGCGATCGCCCGC
>JAZADA010000358.1:0-4825 GCA_036124135.1 Planctomycetota bacterium
GATTCAGAACCACTCGATATCCAGGACTACCTCAATCGATTCCCTCGACATGAAACATTGATCCACCAGGCTTGGGAGAAAATTTTTGGACCACACGAACTGGCTGCAGATCCCGGTCAGGATGCGCAGCCTGCCCAGGCCATCCACGCCAGGTATGCCAAGCAATCACTCCATCGGCAGGGAGGAATCGGACGCATCTGGATTGCGCATGACAACAACCTTAATCGCAAGGTCGCCCTGAAAGATCTACAACCCGAGTACACGGAAGATCCAGCTATTCGGGATCGATTTATTCGTGAAGCCCAAATCACTGGAAAACTGGACCATCCGAATATTGTACCGGTTTACCAGTTGCGCCAGGGAAGCGACGTCACGGACCCGTTTTACACGATGCGACTCGTGGAAGGCAAAACCTTGCGAGAGATCATCGGACAACACCCTGCCGTGAAAGGCAGGCGTGAACAGGTCAAACTACTCAACGTTCTTACCACCGTTTGCCAAACCATTGCCTACGCGCATTCTCGAGGAGTCATTCACCGCGACCTGAAGCCTGACAATATCGTCGTCGGAGATTACGGTGAAATTTTCGTACTTGATTGGGGATTGGCCAGGTCTACTGATGAACCCGACATGACAACCGACCAGGAAGTCATACCCCATGTCATGGCGACCGATGAAACTAATCCCATGGGGCAGACCAGGGCTGGCACTCGCATTGGGACCCCGGCCTACATGGCACCTGAACAGGCTGCCGGCAAAACGGATCAAATCGGTATCCGCACGGACATCTACGGGCTGGGGACTATTCTTTTTGAAATCCTCACGGGACAAGCACCTCACCAGGCAAGGGATGCGGATCGCTTGCTGCAACAGATCCAGAACGAGCCCACACCCAAGGCACGATCTCTTAACGTCATGACTCCGCCTGCCCTGGATGCCATCTGCGGCAAGGCCATGTCCAAGGATTCCTCTCAACGGTACGCATCCGCACTGGAATTAAATGATGCCATCCAGTCCTGGATAGCAGATGAGCCTGTCGATTGTTATCTCGAGCCGTGGTGGGAACGGTGCAGTCGCTGGACACGACATCACCGTCGACTGATGAATTCCGTGGCCCTGCTCATGCTCCTGGCTACGGTCGGCCTGGGAGTTGGCAATCGGCTTCTGAACAGCGCCCGGCAGCGCACCGAAAAACAAAAGGAAAGTGCGGAAACTGATTTTCAACAAGCACGCAGCGTGATCGAGGAAATCAGTCTTGGAATTCACAGTCCAGAGGCAAGGCAACTGGTTGGTTTCAAACCATTGCAGCACCAGCTAACACAACAGTTACTCGACTTCTATCTCTACTTCCTCGAGAAACATCGAGACGAAACGACCTTTCGGGCGGAAATCGCCGATGTCCATTACCAGTTGGGAGTTCTGGCCAGTGCGTTAGAAACTCTCGATTCCGCACGCCTGCATTACGAGAATTCACTGAAACTGTTGCGCCAGCTTTCCAAGGATGAGCCCGGCAACCAAACTCATCCCCGGAAACTGTCCGAGTGTTACAACAGCCTCGGAACTCTTCTCCAGAGAACTGGTGATCTGCCAGCTGCAGAGAGCTACTACCTCAAAGCATCCGGGTTGCTGGCTGTCCTGGCAACGGACCCATCTGCTACAGATGCCGATCGCCAACGACAGATGACCGTTCTAAACAATCTCGCAACTCTCTACATGATTCGTGGGAAGGCGGCTGATGCCATTGCAAGTTTCCAGGAAATACTCACCTCAAAACAACCCGTTACCTCCGCTGCGCCGCGTACGACATTGGCCGCTTACCTGAACCTGTCGGTGCTCTATCGAAACCGTGGCAAGCTTGCTCAAGCTGGTAGTTCCCTGGAAAAAGCCAACATGATCATCGAGCAATTGCGCAAGGACGAATTCAACCTCGAATTCCTACATGATCAACAATTGACCTGGTACATCAATCAAGCCAACCTGGAAATCAGTCTTGGCAATTGGGAAACGGCCCGGCAAACCTCAACAGCAGGCATCGAGGCGGCAAAAACGCTGATAAAAAAACATCCTGGTGAACTTAAATACGAGATCTCTCTTGCCCAGTTACATCTGAATACCACGGCAATCTGGACCAACCTGCAAAATATCCCGGAAGCCAGCCGCTCAGCTCAAGCAGCTCTCTTGATTCTCCAACGATTACATGACCAGGACCCTGGAAATATCCAGTACCAGTCCGATCTGGCACGCGGGTTCCATAACTTGGCAGAATCAGAACGTCGTCTTCAGCACCGGGAAACTGCCCTGCAGACGATCAAGCGGGCCATCCAGGAAAAAGAACTCATCCTGGAAAAATCGCCGACAGACAGGCATCGACATCTACTTCTGTCCAGTCGCCTGGTGCATGCCGACTTGATGCGTGATGCCAAGGACTATCAACCGGCCTTAGAGCAATACCAGGAGATCTATGCACAAGCCCGGGAACTGGTCAAGAACAACGGAACGTATTTACCCTACCAGTTTACGCTGGCCACGGTTGCCCACAGTCTCGGGCAAATGGAAAAAGAAAACAAGCAATGGGATCTTGCCCGCGAACACTACCGAGAAGCATTAGGGCTGCGACAACAGCGTTCCGCGCGCAACCCCGGCCAAAGTAGACTCCTGCTGGATACCTCCATGACTCAATATAACCTGGGCAACCTGCACCAGGTCCAATCCCAGCTTAAGCCAGCGTTGGTTCTTTACCGGGAAGCTTACAACACGCTACTCAAGATCCCCGCATCACAAGCCCAACAGGCGAACATCCAGAAACACTTGATGAACTGCCATTGGGCTATCGCCGAAACAACCCATGCCTTGAAGCAATACCAGACCGCGTTAAAGCACTGGAACGCAGCGATCCAGTTAACAAACGACAATAAATTCATGACCTTTCTCAAAGCACAACGTGAAAAGACAGCCCGTCAACTCCCCGATAAGGGCTAGGTACGGACCAGCAAAGACACCATGGCAACCCAAGACAAATGCAAACAACTCGAAGAAGAGGGATTCCTGCTGCTACCGGGATTTACTCTGCCTGCAGAGCTGAACGAAGTTCACCAGCGTATCGAGCAACTCTTTGAACAGGAGGGGGATCGTGCAGGAAGCGAATTTAAACAGGAAACCTACTCCCGCCGCCTCTCCAACCTGATTAATAAGGGCGAGATCTTTCGGCGTCTTGCCGGGCAGAATGCCATCCTGGACCTGGTACAGTTAGTCCTCGGAGCACACTACAAGCTAAGCAGCATGAACGCTCGCTCGGCCAACCCACGACAACCAGTTGGGCAACCACTCCATGCTGACATGGGAGCCATTGCGGATGACCAGGGGGCTTGGGTATGCAATATTATCTGGCTCTTGAATGACTTCACTGCAGACAATGGATGCCTGCGCCTGGTTCCGGGTTCCCATCAGTGGGGAACGCTTCCCCAGGACTCCATGGACGATCCCTGCCATCCTCATCCAGATGAAATTCATCTCACGGCTCAACGCGGCTCGCTGATCGTTCTCAATGCTCACATCTGGCATGCAGGAACTGCAAACCAGACGGACCAACCACGAACGGCCCTGCATGGTTTCTACTGTCGGCGAGACAAGCCTCAGCAACAATACCAGAAAGCGCTACTGGACCTGGAGCTCCAACAAAAGTTGTCACCAACCCTACGCCAACTGCTGGCCGTGGATGATCCGCACAATGACGTATTGGCCAAGGAACAAACTCGCCGCAGCGGATTTCTTAAATAAAGCCACAACCGCCCGACCACGCGAGATTTGCATTCCTTGCCAGAACGGGTTACCGTGAGCGTTTGGCAAGCTCGTCTATATCAAATTCGGACATTCGGGAGGCTCTCGTGAAATCTTCCATTATCATTCCCGGCTCGGCCATCCGAGCCACGGTTTTCATCTGTTTCCTGACGGCCGCTCTGCAGTCGGTTCTGGGCGACAATCCCGATAAACCAACCGGTATCGAGAAACGGGTTACCTGGAATAATCTCCATATTCACGGCACTCCCGATCCTCCCAATCCCTACACAACCCAGGTCGCCTTTCCACACCTGAAGTTTTTCGAACCACTGGCCTTTTCATGGGTTCCGGGTGTGGATCGATATGCCATTGCCACCCGTCCGGGGAAGATCTTCACGTTTATTAATCACCAGGATACCCGCACCAAAGATCTACTTATCGACCTGAAACGCACCGTGTACGGTGTCGTCATGCATCCTAAGTTTTCCCAAAATGGATACTTCTATGTCAGTTCCGTTACCAAGGCAGACCATCCCCAGGGAAGTCGCCTGTCCCGGTTCCAGGTAACTTCCCGTACCCCGTTAACCGCCAGCCTGGAATCGGAACAAGTGATTCTTGAATGGCCATCCGGGGGCCATAACGGAGGTTGCCTACGATTCGGCCCCGATGGCTATCTCTACCTGGCAACTGGCGACGGTAGTGGAATTGCGGACGAACGGGAGACCGGTCAAGATCTCTCGGATCTGCTAGGAGCCATCCTACGCATCGATGTAGACCACGCTGACAAGCAAAAGCACTATCGTATTCCTGCCGACAACCCGTTCATCTCACGAAAAAATGCTCGCGGCGAAATTTACTCGTACGGGCATCGCCAGGTCTGGAAGTTCAGCTTTGACTCGGCCACCGATATCCTCTGGGCTGGCGAAATTGGACAAGACCTCTGGGAAATGATCTACCGTATCGAGAAGGGCGGCAACTATGGCTGGAGCGTACAAGAAGGCACACATCCTTTTCGACCACAACGTGTAAAGGGGCCAACCCCTATTCT
>JAZADA010000359.1:0-18094 GCA_036124135.1 Planctomycetota bacterium
CCAGTGGTCAGAACAGGTGGAAACCAACCTGGTACGAATGGCCAGCTACCAGACACATCCTGCCTACGACCAACTACAACGATTGATCGAGCAACTGGCTGATCCCACCTTCCGGATTCGGCAATCTGCCGACCGTCAGTTACGTGCCATGGGACAACCTGTCGTGAGCTACCTGCGCCAACTCGACACGGGAAACATGACCTCTGAACAACGATTAAGAATACGCAGGATTTGCCAGTCGCTCACCACGCGCACCGGTGACACACCAGAGGCTGTAACGGCATGGCTGTTGAGTAGCCCCCGCATCTGGTTCATCCTGATGAATCGTCCAGAGCATGACGTCCGCAGGATTGCCCATCAGCAACTAAGTCGGCTGGTCCGCAAGGAGGTAACATTCACTCCAACGGCCAGTCTCCAACAACGAGAAATCCAGCTGGGGAAAATCGAGTCTGCTCTCTTCCCACGATAATGGATTGGATTATCGCACTGGGCAGTCGGTCAGTCCCACCACCAGCGGTATCCGCCCAGTTGCTTGGGAACGGAGTCACGATGGGCAGCTTTCATCAAGCCATAAGCATCGGTCTTGATGGCAGCCGGCTTGGACAGTGATCGCGGATCGACCTGGACACCCCCACTGACTCCGGCAACGATTTGCTTGCCTCCCAGGACACGATGATTGATCACGCTCTCAACTTCCACCGGAGCCACCGCCCTGCGTACCCGGTACTTTGCCGGATCACGAAAATGCGAGGCGGACCAATCAACCTGACCTCCCAGGTCTTCCGCGTGAACCAGTGCAGACACCAGGGCCAGGTCAAAGATATTTCTCAACTCGGCATAAACCGGATACCGGACCGCAAGCGCTTCAAAATGACGCGTAAAATCCTGGGCAAACTGCTGGGTTAGAATATCTGACTTACCGGTTTGAACTCGCTGGCCTTGCTGGGTCAACAATTCATTTTCACTGAGCACCTTGACGCCCGGCCCACGCAACTGGTACGCATTCCGCCGCGATGTTGTTTCCACCGCATCATAGTTCAGTGTAAACCACCATCTCAAAAGACTCATCGACGTTGTTTTCCCGGAAACATTCTCCAGGTACCCCGTCACACCGGGCGTCCCAGGCGCAAGGCCCATTCCAATAAGTTTCATATGATAATCAGCTTCCACCAGTACCCGTGCCGCATGCGTTTGCGGGTCAATTCCAAACACGACGACATCCTGTTTACCCATCGCATCCCGCAGGCCCGATAACCACTGCCCTCGTTGCGAGGCCTTGATCGTCTGTTCACCGGTCTTCTGAAGGTAAGTCCGTGTAGCTGCCAGGTTATTCTGCCGCGGATTGATCGAACAACCAAACCTCGAATCAGGTCGATAGGCATTGCGTAACAGTACGACCAGGTCATCCAGTTGCAGGACCGGTTTACCGGTCGTGACGTTAGTCATCCTGCCATCAACCGCAGGCTGCCAGGGACCCGCCGGACCGGCAATCACGATGTCGCCTGTATCGGGATAAACCAACAAGTACTTGACCCGGTAGATCCCGGCCAGGTAACGCATTGCCTCCGTGGGTTCCTGACCCTGCAGCCAACGCAACTGGATCTGTTTCTCCAATCGATTAAGCGAGACCTTGCGTAAGCCACTGGCCTGGTACAACTGGTTTTTGCTCAGCGGAGCTCCTCGAGACGAGTCCAGGCCTGCCGAACGTATCTCGAACAGGGCAGAAGGGTAATTCTTCTGCAAACGCCGCAGGACCCCCGCAGGGTTCACATAAACACCGCCGGCAAACGATTCGACCGTTCCAGCTCCCCCCACCTCTTCCCAACTGTCCGGGGCCACCGTGGTGGTGATCAATTCGATCAGGGAATCGAAATCCGCCATCGCAGCGCCACCAGGGCTCCCGGCCCCATGGCCCTGAGCGATCTCGGAAATAGCCTCGCCACGTAAGCGACCACTGCGCATCGCATTCAGGGAACTGATGGATGCCGAGGATGAACCGGCTGCCGCCTGGGCAGTGGCCAATTTGGCTAACAAGCGATCTCGTACCACACGATCCGCGGTTCCTTCAATCACTGCCCGTGCCGGGCCAAACTCTCCGGCTGACAAGAGTTGCTGGAACCGGGAAACCGGGGGGCCCGGTTGTTGAGCAGCTAGTTTACTCGGCGTTGCCAAGAATCCCGGTCCCAGGGTCACCACGAGCAGCAGCCACCATGGATTTTTCGCGTTTGCTTGATCCATCATACAGACACCTTGCAAAAATCGATCTCGGGATTTCCAGCCATCGCCCACAGCACCTTGAAAACATGCACGTCCCGTCCTTCTCGATAGCTTGTCACACCTGTCGGCAACTTGTCAAGTTTGCCTCGCATGATCACGAAACAGCCTGGCTACCTGGTTTTCTCCTGGCGCATGCAAAAAAGCCCTTGTATAAATACAAGGGCTTTTCTGTGCGGTTTTGATGAAACGAATTACCAAGCGTTTCCCATTGCTTAGCAACGCGTTCAGCATATTGCTGATTTCTTAAGCAGCACTGCAACCACATTTCTTCTTGGCGCCACACTTCGGCTCGGCACCACACTTGGCCTTCGGCTTGGCATCACAACTGCGGCGATGCAAGTGACCCATCTTCTCGCGGACCTTGCTACCACACTTGGGCTCGGCCTTGCACTTGGGTTCGGCTTTGCACTTGGGCTCGGCCTTGGCATCACACTTGGCTTTGCCGTCACAACCATGACCGATATTCAACAATCCAATCGCGTGGGCGTTGGACGTCGACGCCAAAATTAACAACACTAATCCGACCGCCATAATGACGGGAAACATTATTCGCGTTCTCATTGGGAGGCTCCTTCAATTGGGAAACGCTAACTCATATAAACATACGCACAAAATTGTTGTTCAGTTATTCGTTCGGCCAAATGCAGCGACTTCGGAAAAAGGAATAAATCTGGAAGCTCGCAACTTATCTAGCAGTCAAATCCATTGAACTCAGAGGATTTCATACTAAAATCCATCGATCTCATCATCGACGGACTACTTCCGGGGGCTTTACTGGACCTGGGCACGAATCCGCTTTAAGAACAGTCCCCGGCGGGGCTGTACAACATGTGTCAGCTGTAACGATTGTGCGCTTTCAAACAGTGTTAACTGTTACTAGGGCGCACGTCGACATCCCATCGACCGGGCATGCCATCCGATTCCGCTTGTAGCGAATGTGACTAATATACCTGGCACGCAGTAAGACAAACACGTTCATGCAAAGAGCGCGACAACCAGGTCACGGCACCACGACACGACGACGAACTCGCCAGGCAGTTACCGATTTTTTATCTGCCAGGAACAAAACAGCATCGGCTCCATGGCGTCCTGCTGCGAAGCCACTTAGCTGCCGTCCCGTGGCAAATTGATCGGCAAAGTCACCATCCGCACTCACGATGTGTAACGTGCCATCCGCCGCAGCCACCAGCCACTGGCCACTTCCGTCACCGAGCAGATCTGCAGACTGGACAAACCGCAAGTCCGTGGAAAACGTTCCCGCCGGTAATTGATACTGCCACACCTGCTTCAATTCCCGATCCAGGCCGACCGCAACACGAGCACTGGTTGATGTAACAGCACAAAACTGAGCTCCGGAACTCGTCTTAAAAGCAGCTGGAAAGAGGTAATGCATCGTCACATCTGGAACATTAATCTCCCGGACATCCTGTCCTGCGGGATTCAGTCGGTGGGCTCGACCCGCCTCGGTCGTCAGTAACAAATACCCGCCCCCTTGCGCAACATCCCCTGCCGGAGCCAGCGAAAGTACTCGTTCCACGCCCCGGTAACTCCATTCTCGCAAACCAGCCAGGGAAACCCGCTGCAATCCGACCAGTCCACGGTAGCCCAGGTACAGCTCCACGGCCCCGTCACCATCCAGGTCAGCTAGCCTGAAATCCTCGATTCCCGGATGCGACTGTTCTGCCCGTGGAAAGGTCAACTGTTTTTTCCACTGTTCGTCATAAACGTAAACTCGACTACCACCCATTTGCCCGGCTGCAAACCAACGTTTCCCGATCGAATCCACCGCTGTTCTGAGGTAAGTCACGGGAGCTTTTTCAGCCAGTTTCAAATCAAAACGACCCGTAATCTCGCCCCGCATATCCAACCTGACCACGGAACCGGCATCCAGCACATCGAGGTGCCAACTCCCATCGGGGGCCATGACCAGTAACGGATTCATCGACTCCTGAAAGCCCTGTCGACTCCAAAGTTCTTCCAGTTCAAATAACTCGGGCTCACTGGCCGGCTTAATCCGGGTCGACGTGAGTGCTGCCCGGTGTGCCTGCCCTAACTCCTGCTGGTACAGATCATGTTCTTCTGCAAACTGGGCAAGTGTCTCCGCGGCCAGGTCCTTCCCCTCGATAAGTTGCTTGAGAACCATTGGCAGCTGCTTCGCCAGTTCCGCATTGGGGCCAGGCTCAAACAATTGCAGACGACTCTTTCCGTCCAGCACTACCAGGGTCGGCGCCACCGGAATCCTGAAAATATCTCTTCCATATGCTTCCAGGTCACGCATCACTGGTAACGAGAGCTGCCAGTCTTTCTCCAGGACCTGGATTTGTTGATCTGGCACGTCCGCCGGTTCCGTGCAGACTGCGTAAACCGAAACTCGCGGATCATCCTTGAACTGGCTCGCCACCTGGTCCAGTTGAGCTACGGTACTGCGGTTCGCCTCATGATCCACGAACCACATCAGGACCGTCACTTTTCCCGCTTGTTCGTCTCGCGAAACCGTACTACCATCAAGCCCCTTGAACTGAAAAATCCCCACCCGTTTTCCATAGAGATCCGTCGGCAAGGGTTGAGGAGGTATCACGAAACGCTCAACCTGCCTGGCTTCCTCAGGAACACGCAGCGTGAATTCACTTGCACCCAGTTGCGGATTTAACTCCGCACTACGCAACTCGGCTACCAGTTGGACATCCTTAACCTGGGGATCTGCCAACATATCCCCGGCAAATGAAACTGCTGGATAAGCCAGGCGTCGCAACAGGAAATCCTCCTGGTCGACCCACAATTCATAACGCCCATCAATCGTGGTGACCGCTACCCGGTAACAGGCATGTCCTTCCACGTCAGCTGCCGGCAACATCTCCCGGGACACCTCTTTATCCAGGAATCCCGCCAGCGGATTCTCCTGCATCAGCAACTCCAGTTGAACTGGCTGGCCTCCGCGCCCGCCCACCAGCACATCCTTGACCATGGAATCTGCGTAGAGATCGGCCAACGAGATTCCTTTACCTGCCGGACGTACCAGCAACTGGTTATCCATGTTCCCCGTACTTTCATCCGTAATCACGGCTCTTAACCGATCTCCATCAACGGCCAGTGACAACTGGTAAGCACGTACACCCAGGCGACCCGGCTTGGACCACTTAACAGCGGCCTGCGATACATCTCTACGAGATTCGTTTGCGTAACGGTAACTCAAAGTGACCACCCCCTGGTCCTGGTAGCTTTCCGCTTCCCGGTAGGTTTTCACCATGGCCTGTAAGATCTCCAGGGGCGAGATTGAATCTCCAGGAGATTCATTCTCCTTCCCGGTTGAACCAGGGTCATCAGTGGTACAGCCGGACAGTACCAGCAGGAGGATGACGAGAAAAACATTGGCTTGTTTCATACCATGGACCTGTCAATCAATGACTTAACTGGAATAACCGGCAAACATGACCTGGTGCCTCCGGATAATCTATACCTGGGGACCCAGCAGCCGGAACCTGGACCAGGTGGCCGTTCAACGTCTGAATTAACCACCTCGTCCAAGGTGAATTATTCAAAAGTCGGTTAATACGTAAAGCTCGACTGTTGACCACGACAAAAATTCCGGACTATGATTCATAGGGTAGGGGTTGCACCAAAACACCTCCTACGGCGTCGACAGTACGAAAAAAACCTTCTCGAGAACAAGCTGACAAACGGATGAGCTGCCAAATTCCTTACGGAAACAATCAGACCCTCGATATTGAAATCCCCGTAGATTCGATCCTGGCTGACTTTTCTTCGGTCTCCGGAGAACCGCTGGACGATCCCTCGGCAGCCGTTAGTGCCGCGCTGAGCAATCCCCTGGACTTACCACCACTCGCCCAGATGATCATTCCCGGGGATCGCATTGCAATCGCCCTGGATCACGAGATCCCACAACCCGAATCAGTACTGGCAGGCATTATCCATGCCTTGCTCGAACCGGGCATCATCGAAGCGGAAGATATTACAATCGTTTGTTCGGAGCCAAGTCTTCTCGACTCCAGGTTGCTCAGCCAACTTCCCGAGAACGTGCGGGGAGCAATCAAGACCGAGGTGCATGATCCAACCAACTCACAGGAGATGGCTTTCCTGGCAACCTCCCAGGAGGGACGTCCTCTCCACATCAACCGGACACTTTTCGATGCGGACCTGGTCCTGCCAGTCAGCCTGTTACGGATCCCCGGTTCCCTGGATTACCTGGGGCCTCATGGCAGCCTGTTTCCAGCCTTCGCAGACGGTCCTACCCGGGAACGTTTCCAGGCTCCCAGTTCGACAACATCTCCCGTCCATCGCAAACGCCGATCGGAAGAAGTTGACGAGGCCGGTTGGCTACTGGGAGTTCAACTCATGTTGCAACTGGTTCCCGGTGATCGTCAGACCATCCTACATACCGTAGCGGCCACGGCCGCCGGAATCCGCGCCGAGGGTGAACGCCTGGCCAGGGCATCCTGGTATCACGAGGTACCAACCAAGGCCCAGCTCGTCGTCGCAACCATCGAGGGTACCGACCAGCAGCAAAGCTGGACCAACTTTGCCCGTGCGTTACACGTTGCCAGCCAGGTCGTCGAAGACCAGGGAGTGATTGTTCTGTGCACCGATTTGCAATGTGGACCTGGCCCAGCCTTGCAACGACTTACCTCGCGAGCAGATGCCAAGAATCTCGTGCACGAGCTCAACCGAGATCGTTCGGTCGATGCGGTCTCTGCTTCCCTGCTAGTCGAGGCTCGTCAACGCAACCACATCTATCTTCTCAGTGGCTTGGCAGTAGATGCCGTCGAAGACCTGGGACTCGGCTACATCTCCAGCAACGAAGAAATCAGTCACTTAATCCAGCAGTTCGAGAGCTGTATCCTGTTGGCAAATGCGCATCATGCCGTTCTCAACGCCGACGCACCTGATTAACCCCCCACGCTCCTTACCCCCCTCTTTTTGCATGACATCCCCGTCTCCGCAACAGGTTGTTCAAGACTACCAGAGGTTCAACGAAGGCGCTGGCCTCGTGGAAGCTGGCCCCCGCACCCAGGTCCAGTTAACGGGCCAGGATCGCGCAAGATTCCTGCAGGGCTTTTGCACCAACAACCTTGAAACACTTGAACCTGGCAATGGTTGCGAAGCCTTCGTGACCAACCTCCAGGGGAAAATCATCAGTCATGTAACCATGTTTTGCGGGTCTGAATCACTGGTCCTGGAAACCAGTGAAAACCAGGCCGAAAAGTTGATTGGCCACCTGGACCGTTACATTATTCGAGACGATGTAACGCTGCAGGACCAAAGCCAGGCGTGGCATCAGTGGCTAATTGGAGGCCAACAGGCTGCCGCCTTACTGGACCAGGTCTGCGCGGATAACGTGCCCTCAAATCAGTTAGAGCACTGTGAAACCCTGGTTGAATCGATCGCCGTATCTATTCGAAATGTTCCCTGGTCCCGAAATCCATGCTATAGCGTCAACTGCCTACAGGAAGATGCCAGTCGCATCGCAGAAATCCTGGCCGCCACGGGAATTCAACGCTGCCTCGATGAAACGGCCGAAACATGTCGCATCGAAGCAGGATTCCCCTGTTACGACAGGGACCTGACCGAGAACAACCTGCCCCAGGAAGCAGACCGGGACCGCCAGGCGATCAGCTTTACCAAGGGCTGTTACCTCGGACAGGAAACGGTGGCGCGGATTGACGCCTTGGGGCATGTCAACCGTAAACTGCGTGGCCTGCGTTTTGCATCCGCGGAGATTCCGGCCGTAGGGAGCGAATTACTTGTTGACGACAAGTCCGTAGCACAGATCACCTCCTCCTGCTACTCACCCGGCTACCAGACGGCCCTCGCCCTGGCCCTGGTTCATCGCGGACATGACGCGCAAGGAACCATACTGACTGGACCGGCAGGATCTGCCACCGTTTGCACGCTTCCCTTCCAGGATCCCGGACCGACCGACGAAACGAATCAGTGAACGTTGGCTACCGCAGCCACTCGTATCGGGTTGGGCAGGTTCCTGAGCCACTGGCAACATTGTGCCACCAGGTCCTGATCTCCTGGTACCTGCCGGGTGACACGATACTGTTGCTGTTCCAGTGCTGAACGCAATCGCTCCAGACACTGCTCTAATTGCTCGAGAAATGCAGCTGTCTCCGCTGCATTCCACTCGTGACGCAGCAGGTTTGCCTGGCCCGGGGCACGTTGACGCCTGAGGGCGACCAGTTTTCCAGCCTCCGCCTTGACAAGTTTTCCCTGCCAATGAGCACGCCTGAGTTCTCCCGTCCCATTAAAGTGATAAACGGGATCTTCGCCCACGTAGATGGAACCACTGGAACGCCGAAAACCAATCACCAGTAATGCGTCAAACCCTTCGACCTGTAATTCGACACGTTCCGTCAATGCCGTGGCCGTCCGGATCAGATCCTCCCTGACTGGTTCCTGCTCACTCATCTGATTTCCACGTCTCCCGGCTGGCGATGACAGATTGTCCAAGACCGCTTCATTCGCACTAACGCTCATCGGCCTTACCCTGGTAAGCCTCGAGCGTAAACGATTGAGGGATCCCGGAAAAGTCCGGGATGTGGTTGGTGACACGCCCGGTTTGCAAGTTCCTGCAGCCACACTATCTTGGGACACATTCCAGCGGACCTGGCCAAGCGAGCCAAGATCCACCATCGTTCACCGGGAACGACTGGCTCATGTACTTACCCCGGAGTTTTCAGCTCTTATGACATTTGAAGAAACCCAGCTACTCAGCACGTCACGTTTTGATGTGGTTGAACGAACAACGACGGGCAACCGGGGAACGGTTTGTCGCCAGGTGATCCAGCATCCTGGGGCGGTTACCATCATCCCCATGGTCGACGAAAACCATGTCTGCCTGATCCAGAACTATCGACTCTCGATCGATCAAACCCTGATCGAGTTACCTGCCGGGACCCTCGAACCGGATGAGGAACCTGGGCGAACGGCCTCTCGGGAACTGACGGAAGAAACCGGCTACCAGGCCCAGCACATGCAACATCTGCACGGTTTTTTTCTCTCTCCAGGTATCCTCGACGAATGGATGCAACTGTACGTAGCCACGGACCTGGTCGCCGGTCCACCTGCTCGGGAACCGGGAGAAACGATTGAAAATCTTATCGTTCCCTGGGAACAGGCCATCCAGTGGGTGCACGAACAAAAAATCCATGATGCCAAGACCATGGTCGGTTTGCTGTACTACGATTCCCTGCGATCCACCCCATAGAAAGGACTCTCCCGATGAACGATCCACGCCTGTTGAAGCTGGCTGACGTCATTGTTCAGCACTGTACCTCAGTACAACCTGGTGACCTGGTCAGGATCAGCGGTTCGCCGTTGACCGAACCGCTGCTAAGTCTCCTGTACAAGAAGGTACTGGAAGCTGGTGGTCATCCCATGGTCAGCATGGCTCCGGAAAACTGTGCCGAATTATTGCTGGCACATGGCACGGACGACCAGATTCGCTATGAGAATCCGGTAGCTCAATTTGAGACGGAGACGATCGATGTCGCGATTAGTCTCTGGGGCCAACAAAACAGCAAGGCCCTGACAGCGATTGCACCCGAAAAACAGGGACTCCGCAGCCAGGCACGGAAGAAGCTACTGGGAACTTTCCTGGACCGCGCTGCCAGCAAAGAACTGCGCTGGTGTGGCACCCAGTTTCCCTGCCACTCATCGGCCCAGGATGCCGAGATGTCGTTGGCAGATTACCAGGACTTCGTCTTCCGTGGTGGCCTGTTGCACCTGGAAGATCCGGCCGCTGCCTGGCAACAAATCAGCGTTCGGCAACAGCGGTTAGTCGACTACCTGACCGGCACAAAAGAAATTCACTTCGTCACACCCCAGGGAACGGACCTCAGGCTGGATGTCACGGATCGAACCTGGATCAACTGTGACGGCCGTGAAAATTTCCCGGATGGAGAGGTCTTCACGGGCCCTGTAGAAACCGGCACCGAGGGAACGGTCAGCTACAGTTTCCCGGCCGTTCATGGGGGACGGGAAGTGGAAGATATTCAACTGGTTTTCGAAGCCGGCAAGGTTGTGCAAGCCAGTGCTTCCAAGGGAGAAGCTTTCCTGCATTCCATGCTGGACCAGGATCCTGGTGCCAGGATCCTCGGAGAAATTGCCATCGGTACGAATTACGCGATCACCCAGTACACAAAGAACACGCTCTTCGACGAGAAGATTGGTGGCACATTTCACGCCGCGCTGGGTGCAGCCTATCCCGAGTCCGGGGGCACCAACGAATCAGCGCTGCACTGGGACATGGTGTGTGACTTACGTAACGGCGGCCAAATCTTCGTGGATGGGAAACTGATCAGCGAAAACGGTCGCTTCCTGGATGCGGACTGGCCACATCCATCCTGAGCCTGGCTTATCCCACGACAATCCTCTCCACCGGCTCCCTTTGCGATACCTCGTTAACTAGGAGTAACGAGGGTTGCGATAGAGCACCTGGGCCAGCAATTCCGGAGAACCTGTCTCGTTACCAGGCCGCTCTCGGTGCCAGTCGCGGTGGGTAGGCAGATGGGATTCATGATACGGCCAGGGATCGAACGGTTGAAAACCAATCGCCGCGGCCAGCCTGTCAGAATTCATGGTCACGTTTCCCGCCCTTGGCGGTATGGGACCGGCTTCCTCCCGGTAGCAGCCCTGCAGGTGTTCCGGGGCATATCCCCCAATGCGATTCACGACCTGGGCAATCTGGTAAAGACTCAGGCAACGCGGCCCACCGGCATGATACAAGCCTCGCAAATCAGCAGCCAGCACTCGTTGAAAGAGGCGATTCAGACAATCCGTATAGGTCGGAGTACGAATTTCATCGTAGTAAAGCGTCGCTGGTTTTGATTTCGCGAATCGTGATTGAATCCAGTCAATCGCGCCAGCATGTCCGTTATGGCTAACTCCCATGGGCAGGGACATACGCAGGATGCACGCAGCCGGGTTCTCCTGCACCATCAGTTCTTCCGCCTCGACCATGGTCCGACCATAGACCGTGACCGGATCAGTCGCATCCTGCTCCACATGGCCTCCCTGGCCTGTTCCGGAAAATACCAGGTCGATGGAAAGGTGGACCATGCGAGCCTGGTACTGGTGAACCAGTTTCAACAGGTTCTGAACTCCGACGACGTTAACTCGCTGGGCCATCGCTGGATCCAATTCACAGGATTTAAGCTTGCAGGTTCCCTCGCAATTAAGAACAGACTGGAACCTGTGCTTTTCAAACAGGGCGGCGAAGCCCTCGTAATCCTCCACATCGCAACCGTGAATACCCGGGCCACTCAGCGGCCAGTTATCGACCCTGCGTGTCCCGAACACCTGGCCTGGGTAACGTTCCTGGAAATAGTGAAAGGCATTGAATCCTGCCACACCTGCCACGCCGGTTACCAGCAAGGGAAGTGGAGGATCTGCAACGGGTGCGGGTTGATCAATCATCGTCATCTAGAGGGCAGTTCACCTGGGCTTCTCGTACCCGAATTCGCATTTCCTGTTGGTTAATACGATTCCGTCACCAGCAGGGTCAGGCCACGTGCGCCGTTTTCAGTTTATCGCTTTCCTGCTGAGCACCCGGGGAGCCGTCATTACCTTCGTCTCGCAGCGGCCTGACGGGAGACAATTCTACTAGATCTGCCAGTCCAGCCTCAACCAACTCACGACCGGTAATATATCGACTCTCACGAATCCATTGCTCGACTTGCTGGCTCGCCGTACCGAAGAAGCGCGTCAGCAGGGAATCCATTTCCTGTTCTAGTTGAGCAAAGTGCCTCGCCCACTCGGATGCCTCTCCCAGTCCCACCTGCTCCTCGCTCTGCCACTTCATCCGATGAAACAACATCACGCTAAAGGGCGTTACCTTGCGGTAACAACAGGCTGCGAACGGCCAGATGGCGGCAGATGAACATTCCCCGGTAATAATCCCGGTGGCGCGAATCTCACGCGTGGCAATCAACGTCATCAACGATAGGGCGCTGTAAACACTACCCCCTGGTGAATCGAAGAAAATCGTACATTCGCCACCGATCGGCACACTAAGAATTTTTTCCGAAAGCTCTGACTCGCTGTCTGACAGGTCTCCGATAATGGCAAATTCCAGCGGATCTTCTGCGGCGTCCATTTCCTCCAGCATCGCCTCTGATTCCAACATTGCACGATACCACCCAAAAAATCTTGAACCACGTGCAACCCGTCCACGGGTTGGCGAACGAAATTGTAAGCATCTTTGCTGGCCGATTCAACTAACTGCGCAAACAATGACGGCACCCCGGAGCCCTTTGTCTTTCCTGGCCCGAAGCAAACTTCCCATCAACCAGGGTCACGCTATAATAACTGGCTCTGAAAGTTCCGGGTACGGCACCCATTTCGCCGTATCTTTCATGGTCCGGCAACCGCAGGCGAAAGACATGGGCATCAAGTTCCGTTGTCCAAACGGTCACAAATTAAACGTCAAAAGCCACCAGGCAGGCAAGAAGGGATACTGCCCCAAGTGTGAAACGCAGGTGGACATTCCCCTCACGTCTCAACGCAAGGGAAAGGCAGAACGAGCAGCGGAGCGAGCCGCCGCCAAGGCCGCCAAGGCCAATCCCCCGATCACTCCAGTCGCCACGACCAACCCCAACATGCCGGTCGCCACACGTATCGCCCCAGCCGCAGAAAAACCAACTGCAACCTTACCCATGGCTCCGTCCCTGGCAACTAACGACCCCATCGCTGCCAATCCGGAACTGGTCTGGTATGTACGTCCCCCCAATGGCAATCAGTTCGGACCGGCCAAGGGTGAACTCCTGCTGACCTGGATCAAGGAAGGACGCGTCGGACCTGACTCCCTGGTCTGGCAGGAAGGCTGGCCCGACTGGAAACCCGCCGCCGAAACATTCCCCCAGTTAGTCGCGCCTCCAGATCCCACGAGCAACCTGGCTCCTGGAACTGCGGACTCCCCATCCGAGTTCAATTTCACCAATTCAAACAGCGCCCCGGTTACCGCGGAATCTAACGGTACAGCCAGGCGTTTGAACAGCCGCCGCAAATCGACCAGTTCAACTGCCATCATTGTCAGTTTCCTGGCCGTGATTGCAGTTATCCTGATAGTTATATTGATCTGGGTACTTAACCCCAGGTAATTTCACCACGATCCTGCAGATACCTCTACTTTATTGGAGATCCTTCATGTACACGAAACAAAAATACTGGCAAACCGCTCTCAAGATCGGCCTGGTTCTTTTACTCTGCTCAACCAGCCCGGCAGAAGAAGTAAAAACCAAGAAAGTGAAACTCCAGGATATCCAGCTGGAAGTACCGGCAACCTGGAAGCAACAACAACCAACCAGTCGATTAAGAGCTGGGCAATTCCAGCTTCCCGCTACCGGCAAGGACAAAGACAACGCCGAACTGGTGGTCTATTTCTTCGGTGGCGCCGGCGGTGGTGTCGATGCCAACCTGAAACGTTGGATTGGCCAGTTTATCCCACAGGGACGCAAGGTCGTCATGGCCATGGGTAAGTCACCACAAGGCCCCTATTACGTCGCCGAAGTAACCGGTACTTACAACAAACCCATCGGACCGCCCATTCGCCAGCAGACCAAACCGACTCCCGGTTCTCGCATGGTGGCCGTCATCCTCATGATCCAGGGCAAAGGGAATTACTTCCTGAAACTGACCGGACCGGATAAAACCGTAGCGGACGGTACGATTGGTCTGCGCAAGGCCTTTGGAGCCGATCCCGCCAAGGAAAAACCGTACCAATTGGGGAAATAGCGGAAATCCCGCCACCAGGCGCTTACCAGAACGTCCTCGGGACAGGTCGGCATCATGAAAATTCAGCAATTCCTGGAACACCACCAGATCCGTCGCAATCCCTTCGCCGAAGAGGATGCCCAAACGGATCCGGTTTTCCAGGAACACTGCATTGCCAGTACCTACCATCCCAGTTGGGAGAAGATCTACGGGGACCCCGGTACCCCCGCCACCTCAATCGTTTTCGGTGAAAAGGGTTCCGGAAAAACGGCGATCCGACTCCAGATCGCACGGCACCTGGCGGAGCATAACCAACAAGAGGATCAGCGGCGCAGTTACGTCATCCATTACGACGATTTCAATCCTTTCCTGGACAGGTTCCAGGATCGGTTCAATGGCCGTAAACGACGCGCGGATCGCGTCCTGGGAGAATGGAAACTTTGGGATCACATGGATGCGATCCTGTCACTGGGAATCACAGGCCTGGTGGATGAAATCCTGGAAACACCTCGGACCCGGCATCCCTCACCAGGAAAGATTCAACAGGAGGCACTGACCCGTCTTGATCGGCATCAAGCACGCGACCTGCTGCTACTGACTGCCTGTTACGATCAATCCACCCAGGAGACTTTCCAGGGGCGTTGGCATCGATTACGGAAACGCTTGAAGTTCCATACCTGGCTGACTCACTGGGATCTTACCATGGCCTGGAGTTGCCTGCTCGCGGTCGCCGTTCTCTGCGGCATCTCGTGGAACAAGGGGCACGGGGAGTTACTGCATACCTGGAGGTACCCGTTGTGGCTGCTGGCCCTCGGGCCCTGGATCCCCTGGCTTTGGCGCTGCTGGAAAAATTTCTGGCTGGCTCGGAACATCCTGCGGTTTGTTCGGATCGGCAATCACGAACTGAATCCCCTCCGGCAGGTACTGATGCATTTCAAACCTGCTGAAGTGGCCTCCCAGCCGTTTCCCTGCAAGGAAAGCACCGATGATCGTTACGAATTACTACTGAAATTCCAGGGGGTCCTGGACACACTGGGGTTTGGGGGAGTGGTGGTCCTGGTCGACCGCATCGACGAACCCCACTTGATCAACGGTTCCGCGGAACTGATGAAATCCCTGGTCTGGTCCATGCTGGACAACAAGTTTCTCAAGCATCCGGGAATCGGTCTAAAATTAATGTTGCCGATCGAGTTGCGACGTTTCGTCCAGCGAGAGGACCGCGAATTCTATCAGCGTGCGCGCCTGGACAAGCAGAACATGATCCCCACGTTTGAATGGACAGGCGAGGCGCTCTTCGACATTGCCAATGCCCGCCTCGAGGCGTGTGCCAAGTCCGGGGCAACTCCGGTGCTGCGGGATTTTGTCGATCCAGCTATCAGCGACCAACGTTTACTGGAATCGTTCCGGGCCCTCCGTGTCCCCAGGAACCTCTTCAAATTCCTGTATCGCCTCCTGGTGGACCATTGCAATACTTATACTGACCAGGATCCTGCCTGGATTGTTTCTTCCCAGACCTATGAATCCACGCTGGCTGTCATCCTTCGTGAACAGGAAGCATTCGACCAGGGAACTGGACCCGGCTGACTGGAAGCAGCCATTGCGCAGGAAAGGACAATGCGAATGATCGTTGGTGTGCCCAAGGAAATTAAGCACGACGAATACCGGGTAGCCCTGTTACCTGTCGGTGTGGAAGAGCTGGTCAACGCCGGACATACCGTGCTGATGGAGGCCGGTGCCGGCCTGGGCAGCGGCCTGGCCGATCATGATTACCTGCGACATGGGGCGGAACTGGTCACAACCGAACAGGTTTTTTCCCAGGCCGAGATGATCATCAAGGTCAAGGAACCACTACCCGAGGAATGGCCGCTGATTCGGCAGGGCCAGATTCTCTTTACGTATTTTCATTTTGCTGCCAGCTGGGAAACCACGGAGGCCATGATCCAATCGGGTGCCACCTGCGTCGCCTATGAAACCCTGGTCAACGCCCAGGGACAACTGCCGCTATTGACACCCATGAGCGAAGTGGCTGGCAGGATGAGTATCCAGGAAGGTGCCAAGTACCTGGAGCGACCCCAGATGGGGCGTGGCATCCTCCTCGGTGGGGTGCCCGGTGTTGCACCAGCCCATATCACGATCCTCGGTGGTGGCGTAGTTGGGGCCAACGCGGCCAAGATTGCGGCCGGTTTCCAGGCCGATGTCAGTATCCTCGATATCAACGTCGACCGACTACGTTACCTGGATGACATCATGCCAGCCAACGTCAACGTTCTTTTCAGCGATCGACACATGATTCGCGAACAACTGCCGCTGGCCGACCTCGTTATCGGTGCCGTACTGATCCCCGGGGCCAAAGCGCCACAACTGATTCACCACGAGGATCTGCGTCTCATGAAACCGGGCAGCGTGATGATAGACGTGGCCATTGACCAGGGTGGCTGTATCGAGACGGCTCGCCCAACCACCCACAGCGACCCAACCTTTATCGAAGAAGGCGTTGTACACTACTGTGTCACCAATATGCCGGGTGCCGTCGGCAGGACCAGCACTTTTGCTCTCTGCAACGTCACCCTGCCCTGGGCCCTGGAAATTGCCAATCGAGGAATCGAACCAGCAGCGCGTGAACTTCCGGAGATTGCCAGCGCCGTCAACATTTACCAGGGTCAGATCACCAACCAGGCGGTTGCCGATTCCTTCGACTTAGCATACAACCCGGTCTTCCAGTAAGTGATTCCGGGCGATCGAAACGTTGTGCCGAAAGCACTATTACCAACTATTTTCAAGAACGAACAAAAGAGAGGAAGCAGGAACGATGAGTGAATCCTCCCCAGCACGAGTGGGAATTATCATGGGTAGTGACAGTGACTGGCCCAAGATCCAGAAATCAGCAGCAGCCCTGGATGAATTTGGAGTGGCTTACGAAGTGCATGTCATGAGTGCCCATCGCACTCCGGGAGTCGTGGGTGAATACGCGAGCACGGCCGAAGAACGTGGTCTGCAGGTCATCATTGCCGCAGCAGGCGGAGCTGCGCACCTGGCCGGCGTCGTGGCCGCCCACACCACCTTACCGGTGATCGGTCTACCAGTTCCCACGGCAGATCTCGGCGGACTTGATTCGCTACTATCGACCGTCCAGATGCCCGGCGATGTCCCGGTCGCCAGCATGGCTGTCGGCATGGGCGGACCTCGCAACTCCGGTCTCTTTGCTATCCAGATCATGGCACTTGCTGATGCCGATCTGAAACAAAAGCTAAAGGACTTCAAGGTTCAATTGGTGGACAAGATCGGCGCCAAGAACAGTGCCCTCCAGGACAGTTTGAAAAAACTATGATGGAAACCATGCGCTGGATAGGGGATACGCAGGGATCCCTGGAACTGCTGGACCAAACGCGACTACCAGAAACGATTCAACACCTGGAATGCCAGGACGTGGAAACGGTCTGGGAAGCGATCAAGATGCTGCGTGTCCGGGGTGCGCCCGCGATTGGCATCGCCGCCGCTTACGGTGTCTGCCTGGGCATCCAGCAGGTCACCAGCCATGAAGAGGGTCAGCAGCAGGTAATCCGTACTGCGGATTACCTGGCGACCAGTCGCCCGACCGCCGTGAATCTGTTCTGGGCCCTGGACCGGATGAAAACTTGCGCTGGCCTGGTACCGCAAAGCGATTCTGCGGCATCGCTGCAACAGGCATTGCTGGGCGAGGCCAGCGCCATTCATGACGAGGACCGTCAGACCTGCCACGCCATTGGAAAATTCGGCGCTGAACTAATGCAGGACGGCCAGGGCGTTCTTACCCACTGCAACGCCGGTGGGCTGGCAACTGCCGAGTACGGTACCGCCCTGTCCGTTTTCTTTACGGCCCAGGACCTGGGAAAAACACTACACGTCTACGTCGATGAAACGAGACCGCTGCTGCAGGGAGCACGCCTGACCGCCTGGGAATTAATGCAGCGGAAAATAAACACCACCCTGATCTGTGACTCGATGGCTGCCCAGGTAATGCGTGAAGGCCGCGTGAGCGCGGTCGTTACCGGAGCAGACCGGATTGCTGCCAACGGAGATACTGCTAACAAGATCGGCACCTATG
>JAZADA010000360.1:0-6359 GCA_036124135.1 Planctomycetota bacterium
CAACAAGCAAGTCATCGCTCTCCAACTTACCAACAAGAGCAGGGGCGCCTGGAGCTGGACTGGCACGAACTGGCAGCCCAGCAACCAGCTAACACGCGGGCTGGAGAAGCTGGAAACTACTTCCGCAGGCAAGGACCGCGGCGTCAGGCTGCGAGATGTCGATCACAGCGGACAATGCGAATTGATTGTCGCCAATGAACGACAACAGGTAATCTACCGCTGGGCCAACGACCACTGGGTACCATCCACGCTTCCCTGGCCAAAAGGGGTAGCCATCGTCGACGACCAGGGCCGTGACGCGGGCCTGCGATTTATTGACATCGACCAGGATGGCTATGACGACCTGCTTTTCTCAAACCAGGATCGTTACTCGCTGCATTTATGGGAGCCACGACAATGGGCAGGCTGGGTAACCAAAGCCCTGGACGCCAGCCGCAGCGATGCGGATCACGTTCCTATCATTTCACGACTGGGAACCAATAACGGAGCATGGTTTCACAGCGACCACATGTGGGTCCAGAACGAAGACACCGCCAGGCTACCCAATCTTGTCGACCGCCGATCCTATAACCAACTTCTCGAACCTTTGTACGGAGACATGCCGCCCCCCAAGCCTCCCACACGGTCGCTCAAAACAATGCGAGTCCCCGCTGGATTCAAAATCGAACTGGTTGCCTGGGAACCGCTTACAACGGATCCAATTGCCTTCGACTGGGGAATCGACGGAACCCTTTGGGTCGTGGCAATGGGAGACTATCCGCTGGGTGTTGACGGCCAAGGTTCCTCCGGCGGCGAAGTCAAGAAACTGGTCGACGTCGACGGTGATGGCCGTTACGATAGGGCGACCGTTTTCATCGACAAGCTCAATTTTCCTACCGGCATCAAGGCCTGGAAACATGGGATTCTGATCACCGCAGCACCCGACCTGCTGTTTGCGGCCGACACCACCGGAGACGGCAAAGCAGACGAGGTGAAGACTCTCTTCACTGGGTTTCGCGAGGGCAACCAGCAGCACCGGGTCAACGGACTCCGCTGGGGACTGGATAACTGGCTCTACCTGGCCAACGGTGACAGCGGTGGGACCATCAAGTCCCTCAAAACGGGAAAGACCCTGGACATTAATGGACGCGACGTGCGTATCAATCCGGAAACGGGTGCCATGGAAGCTCTCTCGGGGCAAACCCAGTTCGGACGCAACCGCGATGACTGGGGCAACTGGTTTGGCGGCAACAACAGCAATCCCATGTGGCATTACGTACTGGAGGACTACGTGCTACGGCGTAATCCTCACGTGGCAGCACCGCCAGTTCGCAAACAGGTCTCGCAACAACCGGGGGCCTCTCCCGTTTTTCCCACCAGTCGAACCTTGACGCGTTTCAATGACCCGGCCCGCGCAAACCGCTTCACGTCTGCCTGCAGCCCCATCGTCTACCGCGACCAATACCTGCAACAACTTGTCGGGCAAGCCTTTATCTGCGAACCGGTACACAACCTGGTTCACCGCGAACGGATGGAGCCCCTGGGTGCCACCTTTACCAGCCGTCGGCTACCCAGCGAAGAGGATTCCGAATTCCTGACCTCGTCCGACAGCTGGTTTCGGCCCACGATGATTCGCACCGGTCCCGACGGCGCACTTTGGGTGGCCGATATGTATCGGCTGGTCATTGAACATCCCGAGTGGATCCCGAAATCCTGGCAACAACGACTGGACTTGCGATCTGGGTCTGAGCGGGGACGCATTTACCGCATCACCCGCGAGGACGACCAACGACCTGTGTCTGCCACGCATCAACTGGCAAACCGGACAACCGCCCAATGGGTTGCGGGTTTGCAGAGCAGTAATGGCTGGCAACGGGACATGGCTCAGCAGCAACTTGTTTTGCGCAACGATCCCGCCGCTCTCAAGCCCTTGCAAACGATGGCAACCACAGACAAGGAACCGCTGGCGCGACTTCACGCCCTCTGCACGCTCGATGGCCTGAAACGCCTGGATGCCGAACTCGTAGCAAAGGCTCTCCAGGACCCACACCCGGGTGTACGACGGCACGCTGCTCGGCTGGCCCAGCAGTTTCCCACCACGGAGCTGCAAAAACTTGTGGCCGATCTTACCGAATTAGAATCGGACGAAGCAGTTCTGATGCAAATAGCCATCACCCTCGGATATTACGATTCCAAGCACGCCGGTATCACGTTGGGCCGTTTCGCCAGCCAGCACGTGAAGAACAACTATCTTTACGCCGCCAGCCTTAGTTCGATCCATGCCAAGAACCTTGCCCACGTAATGCAGGGAGCATTTTCCGGACCTCGCAAAGCCTCCGACAGGCTACTCGAACACCTGCTTGCCGTGGCAGCAGGCCTGGGTAACCGGGACGTGGTCAATTCGCTGGTCATCGAATGGACGAGCACTAAATCCTACGCCGACTGGCAGGTGCGAGCCATTACCGCCACCCTGGAAAACCTCCAGTCCCGCAAGATTGTTCCTCGCGACTTCCTGTCCGCGCCTGCACGAGCAGGCATTGAAAAGATGATCGGGGCGCTCCGTCCCATGCTGCTCGAGAAAAGCGTACAGCCACTGACGATTGAAGGGATCATCCGATTACTGGGCTATGCAGAACAGGACCGGGAAGACATCGCCAATACACTGGAGTTAATACTCGTTCCCCAGCAAACACTTGAACTGCAGATCGCAGCCATGAGCTCACTGCTGCAACTACCCGGCAACAGTGCCCAACGCCTGCTGGAACGCTGGGCGTCCATGTCACCGGCACTGCGTCTCCAGGTGATTAACCGCATGCTGCTGGAAACCCGTCACATCCAGCAACTGCTAGACGCCCTGCAGAAAGGGCAGGTACCACCCGGGCACCTGGACGCGCGCCAACGTAACCAACTGGTAGAACATTCCAACACCGCCATCGCCAGCCGTGCCGCCAAGATTTTCGAGACGTCTCCGCAGGGTAATCGCCAGCAGGTTATCCAGGCCTACCAGCCGGCCCTCAAGTTAACCGGCGATACCGAACGAGGCCGTCTTCATTATCGCAAGCACTGCGCGAACTGCCATCAGCTGGAAGGAGTTGGATTCGCCGTCGGCCCCAACCTGGCAGCGCTCAAGGTACGCTCCTCGCAGGCCCTGTTAACAGCAATCCTGGATCCCAACCAGGCGGTCGAGGCCAAGTACCTGGAATTCGTGGCGGTCACAAGAGATGGACGACAACATGCTGGCATCCTGTCCCGCGAAACGAGCACGGACATTACGCTGCGGGCACCGCAAGGCAAACAGACCGTGATTCTGCGACAAACCATCGACGTCTTGCGAACATCCGGAAAATCCCTGATGCCCGTGGGTGTCGAAAAAGATATTCCACAGCAGGCGATGGCAGACATTATCCATTACCTTCGCAGCCAGGGCCCTCCTCCCAAAACATTTCCGGGCAACAAGCCCCAGGTCGTGCGGCCCGCAAAGCCCGGCGCGGCGATCGAGCTGACCACGGCTACCTGCCGCATCTATGGCAATGAAATTCGCCTCGAAACGCGCTATGGAAACCTGGGCTTCTGGGGATCGGCCCAGGACCGGGCAGAATGGACCGTCGAGCTCACAAAAGCGGGCACCTATGAAGCCTGGATCGATCTTGCCTGCCCACAGAATACTGCTGGCAACCCCTTCGTTTTTACCGCCGGTTCGAGTCAATTACGAGGAAAGGTACCGGCCACAGCGAGCTGGGATGATTACCAGAAAAAGATGATCGGTCGCATCTCTCTCCCTGCTGGCAGCACGGGTATCTCCTTTCGGTCGGATGGTGCGCCGCAAGGGTTCCTGCTTGATCTGCGTGGCATTCAACTGGTGCCTGCCCCCTAGGGGACGGCTGTGCAGGAAAACCACGTCGAGCAGTTTGAAACCGATGCCATGCCACCCTAAACTGGGGACTCACATCATTTACCTAGCTGGAGACATTTCGCATGAAACGTGTGCTACCTGCGCTGCTGACCGTTCTACTGCTCGTATCGACCGCACGTTCCCAGGATGCGGTCAAGGAAGCGACCGCGGCCCAGTTGAACCAAACGTACCAACGGGTGACTGCCGACAGCCTGCGAAATTACCCCATCGGCGTTTTCGATTCTGGCACGGGTGGCCTGACCATCCTCGAACAGATCCTCAAGTCAGACGGCTTCAACAATGACAGCCACGTCGCTCGCAGTGATGGCAAGGCAGATTTCCAGCACGAGTCCTTTATCTTTCTTGCCGACCAGGCAAACATGCCCTATGGAAACTACCCGGTCGTCAAAAAAGAAGGCTTCCTGGATGACTTGATTGTCAAGGATGCCGGTTTCCTGCTGGGCAAGAAGTACTACAGCCTGGGTCAGCAACGGGCACGCCAAAACAAGTCGCCGGTCAAGGCGATCGTCATCGCCTGCAACACGGCCACCGCTTATGGCCAGGCTGATATCGAGGAGGTTCTCCAAAAAGCCGGACTGACGATCAAGGTTGTCGGTGTTATCGATGCCGGAGCGAAGGGCGCCATCGAGGTCATTGGCCCGGGGCAGGCGGCCAGCATTGCGGTGGTCCCCACCAAGGGAACTGTCTTGTCGGGAGCTTACCCCCAGGCGATTCGTCGCAATGCCAGGGAGCAGAATCGAAAACAAACGCTGGACGTTTTCCAGCAGGGCGCCTATGGCCTGGCCGGTTCGATTGACGGGGCTCGCGAATTCATCCAGCTGGACAAGAAGGATCACCAGCCACGAGACGATTACCGTGGCCCCGCCTCCAACAGCAAGGAGGCCGCGATCGACCTGGGCATCCTGGCTCGCTACGGTTTTGACTTTAAGAAGAACGCCATGCTTTACGACGGCACGCAACAAAAACCGTCCCTATTGCAACTCAACTCAGTAGAAAATTATCTCGCCTATCACCTGACTACCCTGATGGAAAAGATTCGGCAAAAAGGTGATGCGCCTCCGCTGCGTTCGGTGGTCATGGGATGCACCCATTTCCCTTTCTACCAGGAGGCGTTCGAGCAGGAACTGGTTCGCTTGCGAAACTACCAGGAAGATGGCCAGTACCTCTATCGTCAGTACATGGCCAAAGACATTGCCCTGATTGACCCGGCTTTCTTCACTGCCCGCGAGCTCTACCAGAGTCTCACCAAGGACAACCGGTTCCGCCCCCAGGGTGAGGCCAGCCAGGCCACACGTGGTGAATTTTACGTCACGATTCCGGCGCGTGACCAACAGGGAAAGAACTTGAACGAGGGGGGCGGTTTTACCTACGACTACAAGTACGGTCGCCGCGCAGGCACCGTCCCGTCAGATTTCCGAGCCGTCCCGTTCGACGAATCCAACCTGGGACCCGTGGTTTTGAAACGACTCGAGGAACGCGTCCCCACGGTCTGGGCCTTGCTGTCCGAGTTCCGAGAGAAAAGCCAGAAGCTCAAAAAATAGAATTTAATCGCGTCCCAGCCACGCTTAAGAGATTTGCCGACAATTGCTGATTGCCCGCCTGGACCCGCGCTCTAGAATTGCCCCCAGGGCGCTTCGGGGATTTCTCAGCGAGGTATCAATCGTGCACCAGAACCATTACCCGTCATCCCGGGACACCACGCATCCAGCCACGGTCCTGTTCGCCTACCTGGCGATCAACATGGTCATCTGGTTCTTCCTGCGCGCCATCGAGGTGGAGAGTGTCTTTGCACGCACCACCATTCCGCTGGCCATCACGGCAGGTGTGATTGTGCCCCTGCATGCCTGGTGGATCCATACCCGCCCCCGGTAATCGACCGCTGCGGCATCACGACTATTTTTCCAGGCGGGGATAAGGCAACCAGCCTGGCCGCCTGGTTCGCACGCTGTGCAAATGACCACCTGCCGTCACGTAAAGGGTTCGTAGATCGCTATCTCCGAACGCACAGTTGGTGGTCTCGTCATGCGGGATGGGGACCATCGTGAGGTACTTGCCCTTGGCCGAGAAGACATAGATGCCGGCAGGGTACTCCGTGGTCTCGTACGGCGGTGCCGCCTTGTTACGACCACCGGCCACGTAAATTCTCCCCTTGTCATCCTGGGTCATACCATCGGGTCCGCGCCCGTTCTTCCAGTCGTAAATCATTTGCTGGCTCGCCAGGTCCAGTGTGCCATCCGCCTTGATGGCGAATTTCCACAGCTTACGAGATCCACCACGCGTGTTATTGTTATTGTCAGCAATGAACATGTGGTGCTGGTCCGGGGTAATAATCAGGCCATTGGGACGATCCACCTCATGCGTAATGACCCGCGTGACTTGACCCGGTGCATCGATCCGATAAACACCTTCCACGGGGACGCCTTTCTCATCGAGCAAATCGAGGTTTTCCCGTGGACCATACTTGGGG